>DAHWFB010000104.1 GCA_027326105.1 Acetobacteraceae bacterium | reverse complement strand
GGCGAAGCGTTCGGCGGGGGTGGTGGGGAGGGTGAGGAGCGCCATGGCGGGAAGGATGCGCGAAAGGCGGCCCGGGCACAAGGAAGAAATGCCTGTTCGATAGGACCAAAATCCGCCTTTCCGTTCGGCCGGGGCGGCGTTGTTCCGCTCCGGCCTGGGTTCGCTGGGCCGGGGCGCGGAGGTGCGGTCAAGGACGGCCCGCGCTGGCGGGCCGCCGCGCAAGCGGCGCGGCACGCGGCCTTGACGGCGGCGAGCACGGCGGCGGCACGATCGAGGCCGGGGTGTCCGCCCAGCCCGGAGTGTGGCCGCACTTCGTTGTAGTCCCGCTGCCAAGCCGACGGGATGGCCCGCGCCTGGCAGCGCCTCGCCGCCCGGGTACTGCCCTTCCTCCTGTCATCCTGCTCGGCAACGCCGCTCTGCCCGGCCTGCTCGCGGCGGCCGGCTTCGCGGCCCTGGGCTGAAACGCCGCGCGGCTACTCCCGCCGCGCGTCGAGCAGCACGTTGGCGAACGGGGTTCCGCGCCAACAGGGCGAAATCGTCACCGTGAAGCCTGCCGCCTCCAGTTGCGCCGCGATCGCGCGCGGCGGCACCGGCCGCACCGTCTCCCCGGTATTCGGCCAGAACCGCCGCCCGAGGAGTTCGAGCGCCAGGGTGAAGCTGCTGCGCGCCCCGTGCCCCGGGTCGAGAGTACGGACCAGCACCCGCCGCCGCGCCGCCGCGGCCGCCAGTGCGAGCAGCCGTGCCTGCGCAGACTCCTCGATCTGGTACAGCACATCGATGAACAGCACGGTATCGGCCGCCGGCAGGACCGCAAGTGTGGCGAGATCCGCGGGCACCGCGCGAAACGGCAGGCCGGTGCCGGCGCGGGCGGCGGCGGTGAGCGCCTCGCCGGGCCAGTCGAACCCCTGCACCGCGCTCGCCAGCCCGGCCTCGAGCAGTGCGAGGGCAACCTGTCCGCGTCCGCAGCCGAGGTCGAGCACCTCGCCGAGGGGGGCTTCGGTGGCGAGCGCCAGGAGCGCGGCGTAGACCGGGTCGCGGCGGAGCTTGGCGGCAACATAGTGTCGCGAGAACCGGTCGGTCGCGCGGTAGCGCGCCGCGGTGCGGGCGAGCGCGGCGCTCGCATCGCCCACCCCGCGCGGCTCAGGCAGCCTGGTGCCGCCCCAGGCGGCCGGCCAGCGCGTGGGCGTGATAGATCGCCTTGAAGGCGAGATAGGGAAGCTCCGAGCGCAGGTCGGGCGCGAGATTGCCGCCAAGGATGGAGATGATGGCGTCGCGCATGTAGAGCGCGTTGGACGGCGACAGGAACAGCCGCCGCAGTACCGGGTCGTTGATGCGGTAGATCAGCCAGGAGATGCGCGCCATCGCCCGGTGCAGCCAGCGCTCGGCCGCGCGCGCCGCGGCGCGCCCGCGGGCGGGCTCTGCCATCCACTCGGTGGCGATGTCGGCGCCGAACTCGCCCGCGGTCATCGCCAGCAGCACCCCGCTCGAAAACACCGGATCGAGGAAGGCGAAGGCGTCACCCATCAGGAAATAGCCCTCCCCCCAGGCCCGGCGGGCGCGGTAGGAGTAGTTGGCGGCGGTGCGGATGTCGGAGATGCGCTCGGCCCCGGCCATGCGCGCGGCAACCGTCGGGCTCGTCCGCAGCCGTTCCAGGAACAGGCTCTCGACCGGGCCCGACCGCCGCTTGAACGCCGCCTGGGTGCCGACGAAACCCACGCTCATCACCCCCTCGGGCAGCGGAATCATCCAGAACCACCCATCCTCGGAGAGATGGACGCTGATATACCCCTCGGTCGCGCCGGCGCGGCGGGCGACGCCGCGGAAATGGGCGAACACCGCGGCGTTGTTGATGACCTTGTTCGATTGCTTGAGGCCCAGCCGGCCGGCGAGGAAGGTATCGCGCCCGGAGGCATCGAGCACGAAGCGGGGGGCGAAGCGCGCGGTCGCGCCGGCGCCATCGCGCACCGTCACCAGCCCTCGCCCACCCGCTTGCGGCAATGCCACCTCGGTCACCCTGGTGTTCTCGTGCAGCCGCGCCCCCTGCGCGCGGGCATGGGCGAAGAGCATGGCGTCGAACTCCGCGCGCCGCACCTGGTAACTGAAGGTGTAGTCCTGATGCAGCGAATTGGCGAAGCAGAAGGACACCCGCTCGCCGGTTTCGTCGGAAACGAACTCCGCCCCCGGCTTCAGCACCCCGATCGCCGCCACCCGCTCGCGCAGCCCGAGGCGATCGAGCACGGCGAGGTTGCGCGGCAGTAGCGACTCCCCGATATGAAAGCGCGGATGGGCCTCCTTCTCGAACAGCCGCACCGCGACCCCGCGTCCGGCGAGCAGTGCCGCCGCGGTCGAACCCGCCGGCCCTCCCCCGATGATGGCGACATCGCAAGGCTCGGCGCCAGCACCGGTTTCCGCCCGCTCGTCCATCCGTCCCCGCTCCATGCGCTGCCAGCGCGAACCTCGTGGCAACGACGCGCTCACGCCATCCCGCCGTTGATCGAAACCGTCTGGCCGGTAATATATCCCGCCGCGTCGGAGCAGAGAAAGCCCACCAGCGCGGCGACCTCTTCGGGCCGCCCGGCACGGCGCATCGGCACCAGCTCGGCGATCCGGCGGGAATCAAGCGCGGCCTCCACCGCGGGCGAGGCGATGATCCCGGGGGCGATGGCGTTCACCGTCACCCCCCGGCTCGCCACCTCGCGCGCGAGCGCCTTCACCGCCCCGATCAGCCCGGCCTTGGCGGCGGCATAGTTGACCTGGCCGCGATTGCCGAGCAGCGCGCTGACCGAGGAAATCGCCAGGATGCGTCCGCAGCGGGTCGCCATCATCGGCAGGAGCAGCGGGCGCGTGACGGCGTAGAACCCGGTCAGCGAAACCTCGATCACCTGCCGCCACTGCCACTCCGCCATTCCCGCGAGCGGCACATCCTGGTGGGTGCCGGCATTGTGGACGAGAATCTGCACCGCCCGCTCCTCCGCCAGCGGCGCGAGCACCCGCTCCGCCGCCGCGACATCGGTGAGATCAAGTACCAGCGCCTGCGCCACCGCCCCGGCCGCGCGCAATTCGGCGGCGAGCGCTTCGCCGCGATCGCGCCCGGCATGGACATGGACGATCACCTCGCAACCGGCGGCGGCGAGGTGGCGGCAGATCGCAGCGCCCAGCGGGCTCGCGCCGCCGGTGACCAGCGCGCGCTTCATCCCCGCCCCCCGGGAAGCGCGATCAGGGCACGTCCGCCGAGCAGGAAGCGCCCGTCCTCTGCGGTAAGGCAGAAGGAGAACGCGAGTCCGGCCGCCTCTGCCGCTTCCAGCGTCGAGGTCACCGCCAGCGTGCCCACCGCGGGGTCATCGAGCCGGGTGAGGGCGATTCGCACCTCGCGCAGCGCCGCCACCCGCCCTGCCGGCTGGCGCCGTCCGCCCGCCGCCATCGCCCCGTGCAGCGCTGCCGCCTGCAACCCGTATTCGATGCCCACGAGCGCACCGAGCGTCCCCGCGCGCCGGTAGGGGTTGGCGGGGTCGAGATGGGTCCGGCTCGCGCAGAGGATGCTTCCCGCGTCCCAGCGCAGCAGCCGCTCCAGGAGACAGCTCGCCCCCGCCTGGGGAATGAGTGCCGCGATCCCGGCGCGATCGAGCGTCGCGTGATCGACCGTCATGGCGGCGGCGCGAGCGTGACGGCGAGGCGGCCGCCGGCGAGGGGCAGCGAAAACCGGTCGGCACGGCCGGCGGCAAGCGATTCGAGCAGCCGCAGCAGGCGCGCGGCCGGGGTGGCGGCGGCGAGTGCGGCGAGCCCCGGCGACCGCGGCAGGTCCCACGCGGCCGCCCCGGGGATGAAATCGAGTGCCAGCGCCACGCGCCTGGCCGCCCCGGGCGTCGCTGTTCCTCCCTCCGGCGCCAGCACCAGGGCGGCGGCGAAGGCGGGGCCGATGGGGCGGGCGATGGCGAGCGGGGCCGGCATCGGCGCATCCGCCACCACCATCAGCCAGGCCTCGTCCTCGGCGCAAACGGCGGTTGCCGCGGCGAGCAGCGCGGCGGCGGCGGTCTCGTCATGGGCGCCGAGGCTCGCGGTCTCGGCCTGGGCGCCGGCGCCGATCGACCAGTAGCCGGCCGGCGCGTTGTGCACCGAATTGTGGAACCGGGTGGGCGATACTTCACCCTCCGGGACCGCCAGCGTGACCAGCAGATCATGCACCACCGCCCCGTCCCCGCTCGCGCTCGCGAACACCGCGGGCAGTGCGGCGGGCGCGATCCCCGCGTCCGCCGCCGCCTCCACCGCGACCGCGAGCGCCAGCCGGGTGAGCAGCCCGGCGCGCCGGCGCTCGTTGGCGGGCAGGAGTGCCGGCGGCGGCGGCACGGTCCCGCCCTCCGCCGCCACCACACCGGCGCGCAGCAGCGGCGCCGCCGCCGCCCAGCCGCACAGACCCGGCCCCCACACCGAGGCGCTCAGGATCGCCGCCTTCATGGCGCCCCGAACAGGAGCGCGCAATTGCTGCCCCCGAAGCCGAAGGCGTTGCTCATCACCCGCCGCACCGGGGCGCGAACATTCTCCGTCAGCACCCGGCAGCGGAAGGCGGGATCGACCCGCTCGACCCCGAGGCAGCCCGGCATCAGCCCGGCGCGGATCGCGAGCGCCGCGACCAGCGCCTCCAGCACCCCCGAGGCGCCGAGCGTGTGGCCGGACCAGCCCTTGGTCGAGCTGCACGCGGTTTGCGCGCCGAACACCGCGAACACCGCCCCGTCTTCCGCCGCGTCGTTGGCCCGCGTGCCGGTGCCGTGCAGATTGACGTAGTCCACCGCCGCGGGCGCGAGACCCGCCCGCGCCAGCGCCCCGCGCATGGCCGCGATCGCCCCCGCTCCCGCCGGGTGGGGCGCGGACATGTGATGCCCGTCGCTGCTCGCGCCATGGCCGAGCAGCAGCAGCTCCGCCGCCGCGGCCGCCGCCCGCCCGTCCCTGCGTTCGAGCAGGGCGAAGCCCGCCGCCTCGCCGATCGAAAGCCCGCACCTCGCGGCATCCAGCGGCCGGCACGGCCCGGGCGAGACCAGCTCGAGCGCGGCGAACCCGCGCAGCGTGGTGGCGCAGAGACTGTCCGCGCCGCCCACCACCGCGGCATCGACCACCCCGGCGGCGATCAGCCGCGCGCCATCGACGAAGCTCCGCGCGCTCGAGGTGCAGGCGGTGGAGACGACATAGCCGGGCCCCGCGAGCCCCAGCGCCGCGCGCACGAAGACCGCGAGCGCACCGATATCCTGGCTCGCGGCATAGTCGAACCACCCGGGCAGCGCCCCGCCCGGCGTCTCGCGCGCCCGGTACGCCTGCTCGGCGGCGAGAATGCCCGAAGTGCTGGTGCCGAGCACCACCGCGACCCGTCCCGCCCCGTAGCGCGCGGCCGCCCCCGCCACCGCGGCGGCGAACCCGTCGGTCGCGAGCGCCATGGCGGCGAGCCGGTGGTTGCGGCAGTCGAAGCGGCCGAGGCCGGCGGGCAGCGGCTGCTCCGCGAGCCCGCCGACCGCGCCGACGAACCCTTCCCGCACGCCGGCGAAGTCGCAAGGCGCGAGCCCGCTCCTCCGCCCGACGAGCGCGGCGAGCGTCGCCGCCCCGCCGCGGCCCATGGCGCTGACGGCGGTGAGCGCGGAGATCGCGAGCGGGCGCATCGGGTTCATCGCGCTGCTTCGGCGCCCGGCGGCGGCCCGGCAAAGAGAAAGGCAAAGACCATGGCGGCGAGCGCACCCACCCCCGCCGTCACCCCGATCTCGCGCAGCAGCGGGGTGCGGGCGAACGCGAGCAGGCCGAAGCCGGCGAGGGTGAGGCCGTTGCAGGTGATCAGCGTGCGCAGGGTGCGGATACGCTCCTCGGCGTCCAGTCGGGGGCGGGAGAAGAAGAGCGCATAATCGAGCCCGATGCCCAGCACCAGTTGCAGCGCCAGAATGTGCAGGAACGATATCCGCACCCCCGCGCTGTCGAGCACGGCCAGTGTCACCAGCAGGGCGGCCGCGAGGCTGCCCGCGACCCGCAACAAGCGCCGCCGCTCGCGCCGCAGCACGGCGGCGAGAAGCAGCAGGCTCGCCCCCGCCCCGAGCCCGAGCAGCACGCCGGCGCGGCGGGCATAGAAGGCCGCCAGCGCGTCGAGCGTGCGCGCGACCTCGACCACCCGCACGCCGGCCCGCCCGGCCAGTGCCGTGGCGAGCGCCGCCGGGTCGGCAACCCCGGAAAACAGGATCGCCCCGTTCCATACCCCCCCGCGCGCGAACAGCAATGGGGCAAGGCGGGCACGCAGGACCGGCCCGGGAAGGGTCGCCGGAGTAAGCGGCGCGAGCGCCCGGCTCGCCGCCACCGCGGCACGGAAGCGGGCGAAGGCACCGGCGCGGAAGTGCAGCCCGCGCCGCGCCCGGGCCAGCCGGGAGGCCAGTGTGGACGCATCGGGCAGCGCCGCCGCCCGGGCGCGCTGGCGCGCCGCGGATGGCAGGAGGCGGGCGGCGAACGCGGCCCCGGTGATGGCATGGCGCGCGCGCAGGGCGGCGAGCAGCGGCGAGAGCCTCTCCTCCCGCCGCAGCACCGCCTCGGCGCTGGTGCCCCGCACCAGCACGAGCACCCCGGGTTCGGCCGCGCCGAGCGCGGCCCGCAGCGCCGCGTCGGTCCGCCGCGCGGCGGCGGGAACCGGGCTCAGCCGGGCGAGGCTCTGCGCGAAACGCGGCGGATGAATGAGCAGAACCAGGGCGGCGGCGGCGGGAACGGCGAGCGCGGGGCGGCGAAACCGCCGCCAGCGCTCGGCGGCGAGGAAGCGGGCGGGATCGCCGGCCGGCACCGGCGCGAGATCGGCGGCGACGATCAGCCGCGGCAGCAGCAGCCGCGTCGCCCCATAGGCACCGAGCAGCCCGGCGACGGCGAAGAGACCGAGCTGCTCGAGCCAGGGAAAGCCCGAAAACACCATCCCGCAGAGCCCGAGCGCGGCGGCGGCGACCGTCAGCGCCAGCGCCGCGCCGATACGCTGCAAGGTTCCCGCCGCCGCCTCGCCCGGCTTGCGATGGCCGATCAGCAGCACCGGATAATCGACGCTCACCCCGAGCATGGTCATGCCGAAGCCGAAGGCGAGGGCGGGAACCGTGCCGAAGGCGAGGGCGAGCGCCAGCGTCGCGGCGGCGACGCTGAGCATCACCGGCACCGCGATCGCCGCCACCACCGCAAGCGAGCGGAAGCGCCAGAACAGGAGCGCGAGCACCGCGAGGGTGGAAAGCAACGCCAGCCGCCCGACATCCCCGCGCACCACCCGCGCAGCCGCCGCCCCGAGCACCGCCGGTCCGCCGAGCAGCAGCCGCGCCCCGCCCGGCCCGAGCCCGGCGAACGCCCGCCGCACGAAGCGTTCCATCGCCGCCGCCGCCTGCGGGTCGAGCGCGCCGGCGCGGCTTTGCGCGACCAGCAGCGCCCGCGCGGCACGCGGCGCGAACCACACCCCTCCCACCCGCCGCAGCCGCGTAGTGCCGGCCAGGCGGGCGAGGGTCGCGGGAAATGCGCCGGTCGGGTCAGCCAACCCATAGCGAGCGACCAGCAGCGAGGCGGAGGAAAGCAACCCGCGCCGCACGCCGCGCAAAGCCCGCCGCAGGGCGGGCACCGAGAAATCCCGCGCCGGGGCGGGCGCGAGCAGATAGCGGTAGCGGAACAGCGCCCGCCGCTCCGCCCGCCCGAGCCCACCGGCTCCGTTGGCGACCAGCGAGAACCACCCGCTCGCGGCCATCGCCCCGGCGAGCCCTCGGCTCAGCCGCGCCAGCCGGTCCGGCGGCGCGCCGTCGATCCCGACCAGCACCAGCCGGCTCGCCGGTCCGGAGGTGAGCGTCGCCAGGAGCAACCGCCGCTCGCCACCCGCGCGGGGCAGGAAATCCGCCATGTCGGTGGACATCGGCGCCGCCCGCAGGGCGAGCGCGAGCACCAGCGCGGCGCCCACGAGTGCCGACAGCAGCGGCAGCGCCCGCCGTGCGCCGGCCCCGCTCACGGCAGCGGCGCGATGGCGAGCAGGTCGCGGTCTCCGTTGGCGGAGATCGTCAGCACCGAGCGCAGCCCATCCCCCTCGCCCTCGATGCGCACCCGCCGCACCCAGCGGGCGAGCGCGGCACCGCGCGGGACGAGATCGAGCCGCCAGCGGGCGGGCGTGCCGCGCGCGCTCACCCGCCAGTCGGAGCGCAGCAGCGCGAGATCGCCCGCGAGCGGCGCGCGGATGGCATCGATCATGGCGGCGAGCCGCGGGTGGGAGGAAAGCGCGATCCGGCGCGGTGCCGTCCCCGCGATGGCAAGGGTCAATGTGCCGCCGGCCACCACCATCCGCTCGGCATGCGGCGGGTCGGTGATCTTGGCGAACCGCACCCCGCGCTGATAAATCAGCCGGCCGGTGCTGGCCACCGGCCGGTCGAGCGCGGCGAGCGTGCGGGTCTCGACGAAGCGCGCCCGCGCGCTCTCCACCCGCGCCAGACCTGCCATGATCGTCGCGAGCAGCGAAGCCTCGCCTGCACTGGGCACGGCCGGGTCCGCCGCGACCGGCCAGGGGTGCAGCAGGGTGGCTCCGAGCGCGAGCAGCACCCCCCGGCCAAAGCTCCGCCGACCAGCGGGCGTGTTCACCGCGGCGGCCCCCCTGCATTGCGGGGCTGCTCCCAGAAGGGAAAGAAGTTGAACCAGTTGCAGGGGTGGCGCCGGGCCATGGCGGCGAGCCGCCCGGCGTAGCGCGCGACCACCGCCTCCAGTGCCGGCGCCCGCTCCCCCCGCTCCAGCACCAGGCGCTCTGCGAAGGGTTCGAAGCGGATCTGGTATCGCCGCGGCCCGAGCCGGATGCCCCAACACAGCAGCACCGGCGCTTCCAGGATCGCCGCGAGCAGGAACGGCCCGGTGGGAAACGCGGCCGGAGCACCAAGGAACGGCACCAGCACTTGCCGGTCCGTTGCCGGGCTGCGGTCGGCGAGCAGGGCGACGATCTCGCCGCGCGCCAGCGCTTCGCGAACTTCCAGCATCGCCTCCGGCGCGCCGATGTCGATGGTACCGGCGGGACGGGCGCGGTCGAGCTCGGCGAGCAGCGCGCTCAGTGCCCCCGCGTTGGCGCGATACATCAGCGCCCGCACCGGTGCCGGCGCGCCGGCGGCGAAGGCAAGCAGGATCTCGAAGCTGCCGAGATGGGAGCCGAGGAGCAGCGCGCCCCGGCCGCCCGCAAGCGCCGCCTCCAGCGCCGCCAGCCCCTTGACCCGCAAATCGAACCCTCCGCCGCGGCCGGCGAGCAGGAAGACCCGGTCGAGAATGACCGAGGCGAAACAGCGGAAATGCCGCCACACCTCCCCCGCCCGCGCCGGCCGCCCGAGCGCGCGGGCGAGGAAACTGCGCGAGGCGGCGCGCGCTCCCGGCGAGGCGGCGAGGAACCAGAGCGTGATCGGGGTCAAGAGCGCCTCCCCCACCGGCTGCCCCAGCCCAAGGCTCAGCCGGATCATCAGCCGCAAAACCAGCCGCCCGCCGCGTTCGCGCTCGCGCGCCCACGCCGCGGTCCCTCCGTTCATGCCGCCGCCCCGTCGAGCAGCGCCCGCCCGCGCAGCGCCGCCTCGCCGCCGACCGCGAGCGCGAAGGCCACCCCGTCGGGTGGCGCGGGCGCCCAGGTGAGCGCCAGCCTCTCCCCCGGGCAGACCGGGCGGAGGAACTTCACCACCGCGAGCCCGGCGAGCCGCCGCCCCGGCAGGGCGGCAAGGATGCGCGCCAACGCCTCCTCGAGCAGCAGCACGCCCGGCACCAGCGGCCGGCCCGGAAAATGGCCGGGGAGGGCGGGATGGTCGGGGTCGATGGCGAAGCAGCCGCCCTCGCGCCAGCCCCCGATCTCAGCCATCGCGCGCGCCGGTAGCGAGCGCGAGCAGGGCGGCACGCGGCAGCTTGCCGAGCTCGTTGCGCGGCAGCGCCGCGACCAGCTGCACCCGGCGCGGCAGGAACACCGGATCGACACGTGGGCGCAGCTCCGCCAGAATCTCCTCGGCGCTGCGCCGCGGGGCAACCGCGAGCACCATCAGCCGCGCGCTCGGCCGCGCCTCGAGATCGTCGGGGGCGAGGAACACCCCATCCTCCACGCCCGGGATCGCCGCCAGGATGCGGGTGAGGCCGGAGAGCGAGGCTCGCCGCCCGCCCAGCTTGACGAGGTCGCTGCTCCGTCCGAGCAGGTGGAAGCGCCGTCTCGGCAGCAGTGCTACGCGGTCGGCGAGCGGTGTCGGTGGCGCAAAGGGACCGGCAACCGTGGCGCCCTGCTCTTCCTCGGCCAGTTCGAGCCCGGGATAGAGGGTCCACGCCTGCTCCGCCGTGGTGCGCCGGCTCGCGATCGAGCCTACTTCGGTGGCGCCGAAAATCTCCTGGACCCAGCAGCCCCAGTGCTCCTCGGCGCGGGCGGCGAGCGCCGGGTCGAGGGGCGCGGTCGCGGAAATCACCCCCGCCGGCCCGTCACCGCCGGCCGTCACGGGAGCATCCAGCAGCGCGCGCAATTGCAAGGGTGTGGTGACCAGGAGCACGGGCGCGGGAAGGGCGGCGAGCGCCATGCGCACATCATCGGGATAGAAGGCCGCCCCCGACCAGCTCGCCGCCGGCGCGTGCAGCGGCAGCAATACCGAGGTCTCGAACCCGTACATGTGCTGCGGCGGCACCGTCGCCAGCACCTCGGCGGGCCGCCAGGGATCAAGCCCGAACTGCGCCGCCGCCGCCATGCTGCGCACCGCGAGCGCGCCCCACCGCTTGCGATGCGCGACCGGCTCCCCGGTACTGCCGGACGTGAACACGATTGCAGCCAATCGCTCCGCCTGCAGCCAGCGCATCGGCCCCACCGGCGTTCCGGACCAGTCGGGGCAGACCCTCCGATGCGGCATCGGGCCAGGCGGCGTGGCGTCTTCGGAGAGCGTGACCGCGCCGGGATGAGCTTCGGCCAGCGACCGCAGCCGCTCGGGCGAACGCTCGCCCGCGAGCAGGCTGACCGAGTCCACGAGCAGGGCGGCGGCGAAGGCGACGGCGAAGGCGGCGCGGTCCCGGCAGAGATCGATCACCGGCGCGCCCGGTGGCAACCGTGCGGCGAGATCCTCGGCGGCGGCTAGGAAGCCGGCGGCGGTGACCACGCCGCCGGAATGGCGGAACAGCACCGCATCCGCTGCCCGGCCGATCAGCGGGTAGGAGGGCGCCATGGTGGCGGCGGCTCAGCGCCTGCGCTCGCCGTCCACATGGGCGGCGAGCGCCCGCAGCGAGGCAAAGATGCGGCCGTTGCGCTCGTCGTCGGACTTCAGGGCGACGCCATAGCGGCGCGAGATGGCCAGTGCCAATTCCAGCGCATCGATCGAATCGAGCCCCAACCCGTCCCCGAACAGCGGCGCGGTGGGGAGGATCGCGGCAGGTGCTACTTCGAGTTGCAGAGCCTCAACGATGAGCCCGGCGAGTTCCATTTCGAACCCGGTTGCGGTACGCAGATCAGCGGGGCTTTCCAACGCGGCGCTTCTCCCAGAGTCCCATTCGGATCATACTGGCGCGGCTGCTTCATTGCAAACCGCGCGGCGGGGAAGAGGGGCGCAAATGGCGGCTGGCGGAAGGGCGAAAGGTTGGGCGGTGCTGGTGGCAGCACTCGCCACCCCGCTGCTCGTCCATCTCGCCTCGGCGGCGGGCTGGGGCGGCAGCGCGCTGCGGGACGGCCTCGCGGTGGCGGCCGGTCTCTCCCATGGCTTCGTCTTCGGCGGCCTCTTCCTGCTCTTCGCGGGCACTCTGCGGCCCGGGCGCGAGCCGCTGGCGAGCGCGATGGCCCGCCGCCTGCGCGGCCCGCTGCCGCCCGAGATCGAACGCTACACCAGGCGGGTGACGCTGGCCTGGGCGATCTTTTTCGCCGCCCAGTTGCTGGGCTCGGCGGTGCTCTTCGCGCTCGCACCGCGCCCGGTCTGGCTGGCGTTCGTGACCGTATTCGACCTGCCGCTGGTACTGGGGATGTTCGGCCTCGAATATCTCTGGCGCCGGCTGCGCTACCGCGGCCACACCCATTCCGGGCCACGGGCGATGCTGCGCGCATTCCCCGCGCGCCGGGCGGGGTGGTGAACGCGCGCCTGCGCGGCTACCGGCCGGCCCCGTTGGTGCGGGCCTCGCTCTGGCTGCACGGCGCAGCGCTCGCCGCCGCCGCCGCCGACCCTGCGCTCTGGCGTTTTCTGCTCGGGGTGGTGCTCGCCGACCATCTGGCGATGGGCGCGGCCGGGCTGATGCCGCGTGGCACCGCCCTCGGTCCCAACCTCACCAACCTGCCCGAACCCTGCGCCCGGCGCGGCGAGGTGGCGCTGACATTCGATGATGGACCCGAGCCCGGGGTGACCCCGCGCGTCCTCGCGCTGCTCGATCGCGCCGGGGCGCGGGCGAGCTTTTTCGTGATCGGCGTCCGCGCCCGCGCCCATCCCGCCCTGGTGCGCGAGATCCTCGCCGCCGGCCACAGCGTCGAGAACCATACGGAAACCCACCCAGCGCTCTTCGCGGCCTACGGCCCGCGCGCGATGGGACGCGAAATCGCCCGCGCGCAGGAGAGCATCATCGCCGCCGGCGCCAGCCCCGGCCTGTTCCGCGCGCCGGTCGGGCTGCGCAGCCCCTTCCTCGACTTCCTGCTCGCCCGCGCCGGCCTCTCCTACGCCGGCTGGACGCGGCGCGGACGGGACGGGATCGACGCCGACCCCGCCCGGGTCCTCGCCCGGCTGACGCGCGGGCTCGCCAGCGGCGACATTCTGATGCTGCACGACGGGCGCTCGGCGGCGGACCCGGCGGGCCGGCCGGTGGTGCTCGAGGTGCTGCCCCGCCTGCTCGACTGTCTCGCCGCCCGCGGCCTGCGCGCCCTATCGCTGCCGATGGCGCTCGCCGCGGCCGAGCAGGCGGCGGCGCACCATGCCCGCGAGCAGGCGCAGGTGCATCCCGGCGAGGAGCAGATTGTCGCGCCCGTAGCGGAAGTGTGACACGCCGCCTTCCGCGGCGCCGAGGTAGCGGCAGGGCGCCGGCAGATTGACCGCGCGCACCCCACGCCAGGCCAGCCGTACCGCCACCTCGGGGTCGAAGTCGAAGCCGCGCATCCAGCGTCCCTCGGCAAGCACCGCGAGCAACGGCGCCAGGGGATAGACCCGAAACCCGAACAGGCAATCGCCGATGCCGCCGCCGGGCGCCTCGATCTTCGCCAGCGCGTTGGAGATGCGCCGCCCCCGCACCCGCGCCGCTGGCGCCTCCGGCCCGAACAGCGGCCAGCCGAGGATCATCGCCGTCGGCGCGGCGGCTGCGGCGGCGAGGAAGGCGGGGATGGCAGTCGCCGGATGCTGCCCGTCCGCGTCCAGGGTCAGCAGGTGGGTAAAGCCGCGCGCGCCCGCCGCCCGCGCCCCGGCCGCCACCGCCGCCCCCTTGCCGCCATTGGCCGCCAGCACCAGCAATTCGAGCCCCGGGGCAGGCTCCAGAAGATCTGCCGAACCATCGTCGCTGCCGTCGATCACCACCAGCACCGGAGCCCCTTGGGCGCGCGCCTCGCGCACCGTCTCCGCCAGGCGGGGCCCGGTATTGTAGCTCGGGATCAGCACCAGCGGCCGGAAACGCGCGGCGGTCACGGAGCCGGTGTCACCGCGGGGCGCTCATCTCGTCGCGGAAGTAGCGCTCGATCCGCGCGGTGAAGCCGGCCGGGTCCTCGCTCACCATGAACCGCCGCCCAAGACGGACGCGAAAGCGCAGTGGCAGCGGCGGGCGGCGCAGCAGCGGCCAGGATTTTCCGAGGAAGGGCGTGCCCGCCTCGATGAAGACGGTCTGCACCGGCGCGCGCGCTTGGCGGGCGATCAGCGCGAAGCCCGGCTTGAACCCGTTCACCGCGATCCGCCGGGTCCGCGTCCCTTCCGGGAAGATCAGCAGGCATCGGCCCGCGCCGAGGGCAGCCCGGGCCCGCCGCACCAGCCGCAGAGGGGAATCGTTGGGCAGATATCCGGCCAACCGCGCTCCCCCGCCGAGCAGCGGGTTGTTCCAGATCGCGGGCTTGGCGATGCAGACGGTGGGCGGCAGGCGCGAAAGCAGCAGCACCACGTCGAGCAGCGACGGATGGTTGGCGACGACGACGAGCCCTCGCTCGCAGCGCAGCCCATCGAGCGCGGAGAGATCATCCTCCAGCAGCCCGGCCCCGCGCAGCAGCGCCAGATAGAGGCGGAACCAGCCCGCGATGAGGCCGCGCCCGATCGGCCCGCCGAGGCGGCACGGCAGCACCAGATACAACAGGAAGCAGACCAGTCCAGGCAGGAAGCAGCCGATCGCGAAGGTCGCGTAGAGCAGATAGAACCCCACGGTTTCGCGCAGCCAGCGCGCCCCTGCCACCGCCCGCCGCCACGGCGCCCGCGCCGCCGCGGCCGAAAGCATCATGCCCTCGAAGGCGCCGCGGGCAGACGCACGATGATCCGCATGGCATCCCCCCCTGCGAACACGGGCGGATCATCCGCCACGGCCGGCCGGCGCGCAAGGTCGCGGCATCAGGCCGGGATGCGCGCCCCGATCTGGCGATAGACGAACGCCTCCCGCCCCGCCTCGCTCTCGGCCTCGGCGAGGGCCAGCACCGCGCCATGGTGGGGGGACAGGGCGCAGGCGGGGTCGGTGAGCGCCGCGTCGCCGGCGAGCGCAAACGCCTGGCAGCGGCAGCCGCCCCAGTCGATCTCGGCGCGTGCGCAGGAGCGGCAGGGCTCGGGCATCCAGCCGGTGCCGCGGAAGCGCTGGAATGCCTCCGACTGGGCCCAGATCGCGGCAAGCGGACGCTGGGCCACGTTCTCGAAGGAAAGCCCGGGAATGCTCTCCGCGGCATGGCAGGGCAGCACCTTGCCGGAGGGGGAGATGTTGAGGAACTGCCGTGCCCAGCCCCCCATGCAGGCCTTCGGCCGCCGTGCGTAATAGTCCGGCACCACATAGTCGATCACGAGCCGGCCCTTGTGCCGCACCCGCGCCGCCTCGACGGTCGCGGTCGCCGCTTCGAGCTGGGTCCGGGTCGGGATCAACGCCGCCCGGTTGGCCAGACCCCAGCCGTAATACTGCACGTGCGCGACTTCGAGCCGCCCGGCGCCAAGGTCGAGGGCGAGCTCGATCATTTCCGGCAGATGGTGGAGATTCTGCCGGTGCATCACCGCGTTCAGGGTGAGCGCGAGCCCGGCCGCCTTCACCTCCCGGGCCGCCGCAAGCTTTTTCGCGTGCCCGCCGGGGTAGCCGCCGATCCGGTCAGCGCCGGCGGCTTCCGAATCCTGGAAGCTGATCTGCACATGGTCGAGCCCGGCGGCCGCGAGCGCGGCGATCCGCGCCCGATCGAGCAGCACCGCCGAGGTGATGAGGTTGGTATAGAGCCCGCGCCCGGCGGCATGGGCGACGAGGGCTTCGAGATCCGTCCGCGCCGTCGGCTCGCCCCCCGAGAAATGCACCTGCAGGACACCCATCGCAGCAGCCTCGTCCAGCACCCGCGTCCATTGCCCGGTGGCGAGCTCGCCGCGCGCGCGTTCGAGTTCGAGCGGGTTCGAGCAGTAGGGGCAGCGCAGCGGGCAGCGGTGGGTGAGTTCGAGCAGCACCGCGAGCGGCGGGGCAAGCCCCTCGGGCGGGGAAGCGTTCATGCCAGCACCAATCCCTTGTCGACCAGATCCTGGAGCATCTCGGCGATATCGGCCGCCACTACCGCCGGCGGCGCCTGGTAGCGGACGGCAAGCTCCGCGGCGATGGCGGCCAAGCTGCGCTCACCGTCGCAAAGCTGTAGCACGGCGACCGCGGTCTCGTCCGGCATCAGCACCCGCTCGGGCGCGAGCAGCACCTGCCGGGCCCGCACCGCATCGAAGCGCAGCCTCACGTGGGGGGCCAACCGCGGACGACAGTCCGGCGCCAGCGTTCCCTCCGTCATTCCTCCGCCCCGTAGCCGAACGCGCCCGGCGGCACGTGCCCGGGCGCGACATAGGCGTGATGGAGGCCGTCGAGCTGGGCCCACAGCACGTCGCACTTGAAGATCAGCGCGGCAATCGCGGCCGCCTGCGCCGCCACCGTGCGGGCCTCGCGCATCACATAGGCGAGCGCGAAATCGGCATCGCGCGGCGCCTGGGTCAGACGGGCGTTGAAGTAGGCCAGCGTCTCGCGGGTGACGAAGTCGTATCCGGCAAGCATGCCCGCCACGCGCTCGCCGATGATGGCGGGAGAGAACATCTCGGTCAGCGAGGAGGCCACCGCCTCGAGCAGCGTCCGCTCGGCGACGAAACGCACATAGGCATCGACGGCGAAGCGCGTCGCCGGCAGAATCCCGGCGCCCGAGACGACATAGCCGCGGTCCAGCCCGAGCCCATCGGTCAACGCCAGCCAGCGGGCGATGCCACCCTCCCCGGGCGCCGTCCCGTCGTGGTCGATCAGCCGCTGGCGCCAGGCGCGGCGCAGTGCCGGGTCCTCGCAGCGCGCCATCAGCGCCGCGTCCTTCATCGGGATCCGGCTCTGGTAGTAGAAGCGGTTGAGCGCCCAGGCCTCGACCTGGCGTCGGGACAGCCTGCCGCCGTGCAGGAGCGCGTGGAACGGATGGCGGTTGTGGTAGCGCTCCTCGCCCACCTGGCGCAGCGCGGCCTCGAGGGCGGCGGGGCTCAGAAGTTCCGTCACAGCGTGATCTCCATGCCGTCCTCCGCGACTTCCCATCCTGCGCGCACCGCCGCCGCGCGTTCGGGACTGTCGTTAAGGATCATCGGGTTGGTGTTGTTGATATGGACGAAGATCTTCCGGCCGATGCCGAGCGGCGCGAGCAACGCGATCGTTCCCCCCGGCCCGGAGACACTGAGGTGGCCCATGCGCGCGCCGGTCTTGGTGCCGAGCCCGAGGGCGATCATTTCCTCGTCGTGCCAGAGGGTGCCGTCGAACAGCACCAGATCGGCACCGCGCAACCGCCCGGCGAGCGACGCGGTCATCCCGGCGCAGGCGGGGATATAGAAGAAGGAGCGGTCACCGGCGCCCACCCGCAGGCCTACCGCGTCACCCGCGAGCGTTCCCAGTTCCGGCGCTGCGGCTCCATCCTCGGCATAGAGCGCGACCTTGCCGGGCACCGCGAAGGCCTCCACCACGAGCCCGCTCGGGCACCCGTCCGGGCAGAGCAGCGAGACCTCGCGGTCAAGCGGCAACTCGTGGCGGGTGACGAAGCGCGGGTCGAGCACGTTGAAGATCGGGCTGGCCGCGAGCTGGGCGAGTACCCGCGCGGTTGCATGGAGGGCGAGCGGCTGGCTTTCGCGCAGATCGAGCAACCCGGCAACGAAGTCGACATCGGCTCCGGTCAGCGCCACCCCCGCGACCGGGCTGGCGCGCCCACCGCCCACTCGAGGCTGCAGACACCGCTCACGCCCGATCTGCGCCCGCAAATCGGGAGATGCATTCAGCAGAAACCAGCGCTCTCCGTCCGCGGAAACCGCAACCCCGGACTGTCCGCGCGGACCGGCCGCCGGATCACCCCTGCGGGCTCGATCGCAATTCGCGCACGCACAATTCCATTGCGGGAATCCGCCACCCGCCGCGGCGCCCAGGATGATGACATGCACCGGAAGCGACCCCCCTCAAGGCCACTCCCGGGCTGGGCTGCTCAGTCGCTCAGCCGACGTCCGCGCAAGCGTATGCGTTGATTTCCAGACCCACGGCGATTTCGATCAGCTTCGGCTTCGTCCACATGACATTCGCTCCCGAAAACATTGTTGCTGTGCCCCGGCCCTCACCGCGGGCACCCGCAGAATAGCCGACCATGGCGGCAATGCAAGGCCCGGGTATCCGTCGCGACCTTGACTTCGCTGCGCCAGCGCGGCTCATCTCCCGCCCCTGGCCGCGGAATCCGAGGAACATGCACCCCTATCGCACCCACCACTGCGGCGCGCTGCGCGCCGCCGACGCCGGCGCCAGCGTGCGCCTTTCGGGCTGGGTCCACGCCCGGCGCGACCATGGCGGCCTCCTGTTCCTCGATCTGCGCGACCACTACGGCCTCACCCAATGCGTCTTCGCGGCGGGCTCGGAGCCGTTCGCCGCGGCCGAGCGGATGCGGGTGGAAAGCGTCGTCACCGTCACCGGCCGCGTCGTCCCGCGCGAGGCAGGCACCGTCAACCCAAGGCTGCCCACCGGCGAGGTCGAGGTCCGCGCCGAGCATCTCGCGGTGCAGTCGGCGGCCGACGTGCTGCCGGTGCCGGTCGCCGGCGAGTCGAACTACCCCGAGGATTTGCGGCTGAAATATCGCTTCCTCGATCTCCGGCGCGAGAAGATCCATCGCAACCTCATGCTCCGCTCGGCGGTGATCGCCTCCCTGCGGCGGCGGATGATGGCGGCCGGATTCACCGAGTTCCAGACCCCGATCCTGACCGCCTCCTCGCCGGAAGGGGCGCGGGACTTCCTGGTGCCCGCCCGCCTCCATCCCGGCAAGTTCTACGCCCTGCCCCAGGCGCCGCAGCAGTTCAAGCAGCTCTGCATGGTCGCCGGCTTCGACCGCTATTTCCAGATCGCACCCTGCTTCCGCGACGAGGCCTCCCGCGCCGACCGCTCGCCGGGCGAATTCTACCAGCTCGACTTCGAGATGAGCTTCGTCACCCAGGAGGACGTGTTCGCGACGCTGGAACCGGTGATGGCCGGCGTGTTCGAGGAGTTCGGGGCCGGGCGGGCGGTCACCGCGCCGCCGTTCCCGCGCATCCCCTACGCCGAGGCGATGCTGGCCTATGGTTCGGACAAGCCCGATCTGCGCAACCCCTTGCGCATCGCCGACGTCTCGGCGGCCTTCGCGGCGAGCGGATTCGGGCTGTTCGCGCGGATCGTGGCCGAAGGCGGGGTGGTGCGCGCGATCCCCGCCCCGGGCGCCGCCACCCAGCCGCGCTCCTTCTTCGACAAGCTCAACGCCTGGGCGCGCGAGGAAGGGGCGGGTGGCCTGGGCTACATCGTCTTCGAGGAAGGCGGCGCCAAGGGGCCGATCGCACGCAACCTAGAGCCCGCCCGTGCCGAGACGATACGCGCCACCTGCGGGCTGGCCCCCGGAGACGCCGTCTTTTTCGCCGCCGGCCCGGCCGAGACCGCGGGCAAATTCGCCGGCCAGGTGCGCACCCGGCTGGGCGAGGAGCTCGGCCTCCTCGAAGCGGGCGCGTTCCGCTTCTGCTGGATCACCGATTTCCCCATGTACGAGCGCAACGAGGAAACCGGCGCGATCGACTTCAGCCACAATCCCGTCTCCATGCCCCAGGGCGGGCTCGCCGCTCTGGAGAGCCAGGATCCGCTGGCCATCAAGGCGTTCCAGTATGACATCGTGTGCAACGGGATCGAGCTTTCCTCGGGCGCGATCCGCAACCACCGGCCGGACATCATGCTGCGCGCCTTCGCGCTCGCCGGCTACGGGGCGGAGGAGGTGGAGGCGCGCTTCGGCGGCATGCTCGACGCCTTCCGCTACGGGGCACCACCCCACGGCGGCGCGGCCCCGGGGATCGACCGCATGGTGATGCTGCTCGCCGACGAGCCCAATATCCGCGAGGTCATCCTCTTCCCGCTCAACCAGCAAGGCGAGGACCCCATGATGGGCGCGCCGGCGCCGGTCTCGCCCGAGCGGCTGCGCGAGCTTTCCCTCAAGCTCGACCTCAAGCCCGCGGCCCGGCCGGTGGCCCGGACGGAATAGGCGCCCCCTCGCGCGGGACGCCACTCTTGCGTGTATGATGGCGGCCGGACAGCGGGAGAGGCGCGGGTGATTCGCTGCGAGGGCGTGGGGCTGCGCTACGGGGCGCAGGGATCGGCGGAGATCCTGCGCGATCTCGACTTCGCGGTCCCCGAGGGCGGCTTCCGCTGGCTGCTCGGCCACTCCGGCGCCGGCAAGACCAGCCTGCTCAAGCTGCTCTATCTCGCCATCCGCCCCTCGCGGGGCACGCTGCGCCTGTTCGGCACCGATGCCGCCCGCGCCCCGCGCGCGAGCCTGCCCCGGCTGCGCCGGCGCATCGGGGTGGTATTCCAGGATTTCCGGCTGCTGCCCCACCTCTCCGCCTTCGAGAACGTGGCTCTGCCGCTGCGCATCGCCCGCCGCCCCGAGGCGGAGGTGCGCTCGGACGTGAGCGAGATGCTGCGCTGGGTCGGGCTTTCGGGCCGGCTCGATGCGCTCCCCGCCGAGCTTTCGGGGGGCGAGCAGCAGCGGGTCGCCATCGCCCGGGCGGTGATCGCCCGCCCCAGCCTGCTGCTCGCCGACGAGCCCACCGGCAACCTGGACGAACCCCAGGCCGAGCGGCTGATGCGCCTGATCCGCGAGCTCAACCGCCTCGGCACCACCGTCGTCGTGGCGACCCACAACGAGGCGCTGGTCGCGCGCCATCCGGCGCCCGCGCTCGCCCTCGATCACGGCAGGCTGGTCTCGGGTGGCTGAGCCGCGACTCCCGCACCGGGGCACCCACCCGCGCCGCTTCGACGAACTCGGGCTCGACCGTGCGCTGGGCGACCGCCTGCTGCCGCTGCTGGTCGCCGCCATGAGCTTTCTCGCGGCGCTGACCCTGGCCGGCGCCATCGCCGCCGCCGCCGTCGCGGCGCACTGGCGGGCGGGCGCGGGCCGCGCGCTCACCGTGCAGGTGCCCGATCCCGCCGCACCCGCAGCCGGCGCGGCGGGCAGCCGAGACTCCGCCGTCCTCGCCCTGCTGCGGTCGAGTCCGGGCATCGCCACCGCACGGCAGCTCACGGGCGCGGAACTCCAGGCGCTGCTGCGCCCCTGGCTGGGCAGCGACGCGGGCAAGCTGCCGCTGCGACTGCCGGCGGTGATCGCGGTCCGGCTCGCCGCCGGAACGGTGCCTCCCGCCGGCCTCGCCGCGCGGCTCGCCGCTGCCGCGCCGGGGGTGCTGGTCGAACGCCACGCGAGCTGGGCGGGGCGGATCGCGGCCCTGGCGCGGAGCCTCCAGGCCTGTGCGGCAGTGATCCTGCTGCTGGTCACGCTGGTCGCGGCCGCGGTGGTGACGGTGGCGACGCGGGCCGGGCTCGCGGCGCGGCGCGAGGCGATCGAGATCGTCCATTGCCTGGGCGCGACGGACGGGCACATCGCCGGTCTCTTCGCCCGCCGCACCCGCCGCCTCGCCGGGCTCGGCGGGCTTGCCGGCACGCTGCTCGCGGTACCCGTGCTGTTCTGGCTCGGCAGTCTGGCCGCCCCCTTCGTCGGTCTGGGTGGCGGCGGCGCGGGCAGCGGTGGGCCGGTGCCACTCGCGCTTCTGCTCGCGCTGCCGGTGCTGCCGCTCGGCGCCGGGCTGATCGGCCATCTCACCGCCCGGATCACGGTGCGGGTCTGGCTGCGACTGCTGCCGTGAGCGGGCGCCCCGCCCCGCCCCGCCGCTCCGCGCCCTGGCGCCGGGCCTTGCGCCTGACCGCGATCGCGGTCATCGGCCTGTGGTGCGCCGGCTTCCTGTGGTACCTCGCGGCGGCGTTCGCTCCCGCCCCGCCGCTGCCGGCCCGGGCCGGGGGAATCGTCGTGCTCACCGGAGGGACGGACCGGGTGCGCACCGCGCTCGGCCTGCTCGCCCGGCGGATAGCCCCGCGGCTGCTCATCTCGGGCGTCGGCCCCGACGTCACCTTCGCGGAGATCGCCCATCTCGCGGGCTACCGCGCGGCTCCGCTGGAGGAGCGCGTCAGCCTTGGCTTCGACGCCCATTCCACCCTCGGCAACGCCCGCGAAACCGCCGCCTGGGCGGCCGCGCACCGGCTGCGCTCCCTCATCGTCGTCACCGCCGACTATCACATGCCGCGTGCGCTGGCCGAGATGGCGGCGGCGATGCCGAAGGTGCGCCTCTATCCCCTTCCGGTCGATCCGCCGACGCTCGCCCGCCTGCCACGCTTGCGTCTGGCGCGGCTGCTGGTCACCGAATACGTCAAGCTGGTCCTCGCCCGCCTCGGCCTGACCCGCCCCGCTACCCGGCTGTTGGCCTGGCTGGAGCGCTGAGCCGCCGTGGTCGTGCTGCGCTCGGCCCTGTTCAACCTCTGCTTCGTGGTGCTGACCGCGCTCGGCAGCCTGATCGGCACCGTGATCGGGCCGTTCGCACCGCGCCGGATCGTGGCTCTCGCCCGGCTCTGGGCCCGGCTCAACCTTGGCGCGCTTCGCCTGCTCTGTGGCATTCGGGTCACGGTCTCCGGCCGCGAGCATCTGCCGCCCGGCGGGGCGGCCCTGATCGCGCCGCAGCACCAGTCCGCCTTCGACACGCTGGTCTGGCTGACGTTGCTACCGGACTGCTGCTACGTGCTCAAGCGCGAACTGCTGCGCGTGCCGCTGTTCGGACGGCTGACCCGGATCGGCGGCATGATCCTGCTCGACCGTTCGGGGGGAGCGGCAGCGCTGCGCCATCTTCGGCGCGAGACCTTGCGGGCGATGAGCGAAGGTCGGCAGATCGTGATCTTCCCCGAGGGCACGCGGGTGGAGTTCGGCACCCGCGCCCGCCTCCACCCTGGCGTCGCCGCCATGCAGGCCGCCTCGGGCCTGCCCATCATCCCGGCCCGCACCGATTCGGGGCGCCGCTGGGGCCGACGCGCGTTCCGCAAGCTGCCCGGCACCATCCACATCGACCTCGTTCCGCCGATCCCGGCCGGGCTCGACCGCGCCACCGTCATGGCTCGCCTCGAAAGCGCCTTCTCGAGACCGGCGGAGGGTGTGGAAAACTCTGTGGGCACCGCCGCTTCAGGCTTCGTAAGCGACCGTAAAGGACGCGAATAATTTATTGAAATCATTATATAAATAAGGATTTTTTGCCAAGCGCCCCGATGCTCGATGAGATGGGGACGAGGCGCCGGTTTCCGCCAATTCGAACGGATATCGTAATGTCTTGCCGAAAGGGCTTCCGGCAATCGCGCCACGGCCCCAGAATGGCGCCCGATGATCCGCCGGCGCATCCTTTCCCTCCTGTCGCTGCTGGTGCTGGTCGCGGTCGCCGACACGGCGGTCTGGTTCGGCGCCTGCTGGCGGATCGAGGCGGGATTCCGTCGCTGGGAACGGGAGACCCGCGGTCAGGGCTGGCGCGTCAGCCACGCCCCCTACGTCCGCGGCGGCTGGCCGCTCGCCGCACGGGTGACCGTCCCCCGGATCGGTCTGTCCGCGCCCGGGGCGGCCCTGCACGCCGATGCGGTGACGATCGGCGTGGCGCTCGCCCATCCGCTGCGCCTCGCCTTCGCCGCACCGGGGCGGAGCACGCTACTGCTGCCCGGACTGACGCTCGATCTTGACGCGCGGCGGCTCCGGGTGCTGGTCCCGTTCGGTGGCGGCAAGCCGCTGCGGGTGCAGGCCGCGGCCCTCACGCTCGCGCCGGGCCTTGCCGGCCCCACCCTGCGCATCGGCGCCCTTTCGGCACAGCTCGCGGAAAAGCCGGGCGCCGGGCTCGCGGTCGCGGCGCGGGCCGGGGGCCTCGTGCTGCCACCCGGCCCGCTGCTGCCGCGGGGCGCCACGCTCGACAGCGCACGGCTCGCCGCGACCGTCGCACCCTCGCCCGGCGGAGTCGCCTCCGCCGCCGCCTGGCGCGCCGCCGGCGGGCGGGTCGCGATCGCGCCGCTCCATCTGCGCGCCGGCGCCCTGGTGCTGGACGCACGCCTGCGTCTGCATCTCGATTCCGCACTCCAGCCGGCCGGACGGGGCACCACCACGTTGCGCGGTGCTGCCGCGGCTCTCGATCAGGCGGCGCATGCCGGCACCTTGCCCGCTGGCTCCGCTACGGCGCTCAAGGCGATGCTTTCGCTGCTGGGCGATACCGGCGCGCCGGGCAGCAAGGACCGGATCGCGCTTCCCCTGCTGCTCCACGGCGGCCTGCTCACCCTCGGTGGCTTGCCGATCCTACGCCTGCCGCCGCTGGCCTGGCCACGATCGTGAGTTGACGCAACCGGATATCTCTTTATATGAAATAGTTGTAATGGAGGCCTACGTCGTCTCGTTGCTGCGACGGCACGGTCCGCCGAGGGGGTGTCGGCATGTCAGTGGTGCACCATGTCGCGGAAGCGGTCCTGCTCGCCCGCATCCAGTTCGCCTTCACCATCGGTCTGCACATCATCCTGCCCGCCTTCTCGATCGGGCTCGCCTCCTTCCTGATGGTGCTGGAAGCGCTGTGGCTGTTCACCGGCCGGCAGGTCTATCTCGACGTCTTCCAGTACTGGCTCAAGATCTTCGCCGTCTCCTTCGCCATGGGCGTGGTCTCGGGCGTGCCGATGTCCTACCAGTTCGGCACCAACTGGAGCGTCTTCGCGCAGCGCACCGGCCCGGTCCTCGGCCCGTTGCTCGGCTACGAGGTGCTCACCGCGTTCTTTCTCGAGGCGGGCTTTCTCGGCGTGATGCTGTTCGGGCGGGAAAAGGTCGGACCGAGGCTGCACGTTCTCGCCACCTGCCTGGTTGCCCTCGGCACGCTGACGAGCGGCTTCTGGATCCTCGCCGCCAACTCCTGGATGCAGACGCCCGCGGGCTACGTGATCAGCCCCGGCGGGCGCTTCCTGCCGGCGAACTGGTGGGCGGTGATCTTCAACCCGTCCTTTCCCTATCGCTTCGTGCACATGGTCTTCGCCGCCTATCTCTCCACCGCCTTCGCGGTGGGTGCGGTCGGCGCGTTCCATCTCCTGCGCAGCCCCCGCAACGAGGCGGCGCGGCTGATGTTCTCGATGGCGCTGTGGATGGCGGCGATCCTCGGACCGCTGCAGATCCTCGCCGGCGATGCCCATGGCATCAATACCTTCCGCTACCAGCCCGCGAAGCTGGCGGCGATGGAGGGGGATTTCACCACCCGCAGCGGCCAGCCTCTGGTGCTGTTCGGCTGGCCCGACATGAAGACCCAGCACACCATCGACAAGATCGAAGTTCCCCATCTCGGCTCGCTGATCATCACCCACAGCTGGAACGGGACGATCAAGGGCCTGCGCGCCTTCCCCCGCAACGACGAGCCCTACGTGCCGCTGGTGTTCTGGGCCTTCCGGCTGATGGTCGGGCTCGGCTTCCTGATCGCCGGCATCGGCCTCGCCTCGCTCTGGCTGCGCTGGCGGGGGCGGCTCTATGACACGCGCTGGCTCCCGCGGGTCGTGCTCGCCATGGCGCCGGCGGGCTTCGTGGCGCTGCTCGCCGGCTGGACGGTGACGGAGGCCGGCCGGCAGCCGTGGACCGTCTATGGCATCCTGCGCACGGCGGAGAGCGCCTCGCCGATCGGCGCCGCCGGGGTCGGCACGTCGCTTGCCGCCTTCGCCCTGGTCTACCTCGTGGTCTATGGCTCGGGGCTGCGGTTCGTGCTGCATCTGATGGCGCGCCCGCCCGCGCCGGGCGAGGCGGGTCCGTCGCCCGATCTGCCGCTCCGCTCTACCGGCATCACGCCGACGCCGCCGCTGCAACATCCGGCGGCGGGGGAGTAGTGCCATGATGACGCTCCCCTTCCTCGACCTGCCGCTGATCTGGGCGGTCCTCATCGCGTTCGCGGTTCTCGCCTACGTGGTGCTCGACGGATTCGATCTCGGCGTCGGCATCCTGTTCGCGGTCGAACGCGAGGACGAGGCGCGCGGGGTGATGCTCAATTCGGTCGCGCCGGTGTGGGACGGCAACGAGACCTGGCTGATCCTCGGCGGCGGCGGGCTGTTCGCGGTGTTTCCCACCGCCTACGCGGTCATCATGCCCGCCCTCTACCCCGCCATCATCGCCATGCTGCTTGCCCTCGTCTTCCGCGGCGTCGCCTTCGAGTTCCGCTACCGCGCCACCTCCGTGCGCGGCCGGCGCGGCTGGGATGCGGCCTTCGCGCTGGGTTCCACCGCCGCCGCCTTCTGCCAGGGGCTGGCGCTCGGCGGGCTGGTCCAGGGCATCAAGGTGGTCCACGACGCCTACGCCGGGGGATGGTTCGACTGGCTGACCGGGTTCACCCTGCTCTGCGGCATCGCGGTGGTGGCGGGATACGCGCTGCTCGGCGCCACCTGGCTGGTCTGGCGCACCGAGGGGGCGCTGCAATTCCGCGCCCGCCGCCACGCCCGCGCACTCGCCGCCGCCGTCCTCGGCCTGATCGTCGTGGTCAGCCTGTGGACGCCGATGCTCTCGCCGGCTTTCTCCCGCCGCTGGTTCTCCTGGCCGGGGATCCTGCTGACCAGCCCGGTGCCGATCCTGGTCGCGCTGCTCGCCTGGGGCTTCTGGCGGGCGATGTCGCGGCGCCAGGAGCGTGCGCCCTTTTTCTGTGTCATCGGCTGGTTCGTGCTCTGCTACCTTGGGCTCGGCATCAGCCTGTGGCCGGAGATCGTGCCCCCGTCGCTCACCATCTGGCAGGCCGCCGCCCCCCCGGCGAGCCAGGCCTTCCTGCTGGTCGGCGCCCTGGTGCTGGTCCCGCTGATCCTGGCCTACACCGGCTATGCCTATTGGGTGTTCCGCGGCAAGGTCCATGCCGGAACCCACTATCACTGAAATCCGGCTGCCCAGGGCCGCCAGCCCCCGGCCGGTGCAGGGCGGAGCCCTGCGTCCCCGCCCGGGATGAAACGCCGCCTGCTCTGGTTCGCGGCCCTCTGGCTCGCCGGGGTATTGGCGTTGCTGGCGCTCGATCTCGTCCTGCGGGCGATGACCCCGCGCTGAACAACTGCCGCCGGGCCGCCGAACGGAGCTATTCGGGCGACGCCGAAACCGTCCCCACACCCTCGATACGATGGCGAAAGGAGTGGCTCCCGGAGCAGGACTCGAACCTGCGACCCAGCGGTTAACAGCCGCTTGCTCTACCGACTGAGCTATCCGGGAACGCGGGGCGGAAGCTATAGCGAAGCCGTGCGGGGGATGCAAACCGGGCCCGCGGCTCACCCCGGCGGCGGGATGCGCAGATAGGCCATGCGCTTGGCCTCCCGCCGCCCGCGTGCGACCGAATCGAGGATCAGCCCGCAGGCGAGGCTGAGGAAGGACAGCAGCACGAGCCCGGTGGACAGCACCGCCGTGGGCAGGCGCGGCACCAGGCCGGTGCGGGCGTAGGTGAGGAAGATCGGCACCGCGAGCCCGACGCCGAGCACGAAGAGCGCCGCCCCGGCGGCCGCGAACAGCGCCAGCGGGCGCTCCTCCTTGAGCAGCAGCAGAATGGTGCCGCCGATGCGCGCCCCATCCGCGAGCGTGCGCAGTTTCGAGCCCGAGCCCTCCGCCCGATCGCCGTAGGCGGCGGTGAGTTCGGCGATCGGCATCGCCAGGGTCAGCGCATGGATGGTGAATTCGGTCTCGGTCTCGAAGCCGGTGGCAAGAGCGGGGAAGGATTTGACGAAGCGACGCGAGAAGGCGCGGTAGCCCGACAGAAGATCACCCACCGGCCGGCCGAAGAGGCGGCTCACCGCCCCCGAGAGCAGCCGGTTGCCGAAGCGGTGGCCGCGCCGCCAGGCCGCCGACCCCACCCCGCGCCGCGCCGCCGTGACCATGTCGAGACGCTCGGCGAGCAGCCTCTGCACCATCGCCGGCGCGGCGGCGGGGTCGTAGGTGCCGTCGCCATCGACCAGCAGGTAGATATCGGCCTCGATGTCGGCGAACATCCGGCGCACCACATGGCCCTTGCCCTGCAAGCCCTCGCGCGCGACCAGCGCCCCGGCGGCCGCGGCCAGCGCCGCCGTGCGGTCGGTGGAGTTGTTGTCGTAGACATGGATCGCGGCCTCGGGCAGGGCGGCGCGGAAGCCCGCCACCACGGAGGCGATCGCCGCGGCCTCGTTGTGGCAGGGGATCAGCACCGCGATGCGCGGCGGCGCGGCACTCATCGCGCGCTCCCGGCGAACGGGTGGCGCCGCCAGCGCGGATGGGCGAGATCGAGCCGGCAGAGACCGCGCAGATGGTGAACACGCGCGTAGGCTTCGACCCGGGCGGGATAGTCCGCCCGGGTCGGGGAGCCGAAATTCCAGTCCGGCGGGTTGAAGGTCGAATAGCCGTTGAGGGTGGGCAGATGGTCGAGTGACGCGATCAGCATCGCGTCCACATTATGACTGTAGAGCGCGCGGATCGCGGCGTTGGCGATCCGTGACGGGCGTGGATCGGCGGTGAAGAACACCCGGCAGCCGGCAGGCGGCGGCGGGATCGCGGCGAGAAAGCGCAACTCCGCCACCCGGTCGAGAGCGACCGGCGGCGAGAGGTTGATCTCCTCCGCCACCAGGGCGAGGGCGAGCGCGAGGGCGAGCGCGCGCCGGCCGCGGCGATGCAAGTGCTCGAGCGCGCAGCCGGCGACGATCACCACCGGCCCGGCGAGGAAGATCGGATAGCGCGAGATGGTGTGCAGGCCGCGGGCACCGGGAACCAGCGCCATCACCATCGGCCAGACGACGAAGTTGCCGAAGCGCAGGGTAGCGAGCCAGGTGAGGATCGCCGCCAGCGCCATCGCGCCGGGGAGCGTCGCGCGCCGACGCCAGGCGATCAGTCCGCCGGCGAGGAAGCAGGCGAGCAGCAGCGGCGGAAAGCCGCTCGTCCATTCGCTGTAGGCCGGAAACTGGGCGGGGAGACGCAGCGCCAGGGCGGCATCGAGCCGGCCCCACAGGAGGTTGCCGGTGCCGATGTCGAGGATGGCGAGCGGATCGGCGATATAGGGCACGACGTCGATCAGCGGGTGCATGCCGGTCTGGCGCGCGGTGGGCAGATAGACCATCAGAAACGGCGCGATGCTCAACCCCGCCAGCACGAGCACCAGGCCGAGCGCGCCGGCGTGGCGGCGAAGATCGGCGAACAGCGCGCGCCAAGCGCCGCGCGGGGCGAGGAGCGCGAGCAGCAGGCCCAGCGCGATCATGAAATAGCCGAAGAACCAGGCCATGTAATAGCCGCTGAGCAGCCAGGCGCCGCAGAACAGATCGAGTGCCGCCCCCCAGCCCAGCACCCGCCATCCGCGCGCCCCGGCGAGCGCGCGGCGCAACTCCCACAGCATCAGGGCGGCGACGGGGGCGAAGCCCACCATGAGCAACTGCCCGTGTTCGGCCTGGACCAGGCTGTTGTCGGCGATGGTGAAGAGCAGGGCGCCGAGCAGGCTCGGCCAGGGGCCGCGCGCGAAGGCGCGGCGCAGCAGCGCATAGAAGGCGACGAAGCCGACCGCCTTGGCGAGCAGGTGCGAGAAGGCGGTGGCAAGGAACGGATCGGCACCGAGCGCGCGGGCGAGCGAGAAGGCGATTCCGTAGAGGAAATACCCATCGTTGTAGCCGAGCGTGTCCGGCCAGGGGTAGAACCAGCCGGTCCGGTTCCACGCCGCCCGGCCGGTGAACACGTTCCACCAGTGCTGCTGGAGCGCGACCTCGATCACCCCGTCGAACCGGTCGCCGAACAGGACGGTGAAGCCATTGCCGATCTGGACATGGAAGAAGAGCGCGAGCGCGAGCGCGAGCCCGCCGACGACGAGCGCCACCTCCCGCCCGCGCCCCATCGGGCCGGCCCTAGGGCGCCGGATGGGCGCGGTTGTAGGCGAGCTCGGCCGGGGTCAACTGGAATCCCGCCAGCACCTGGTAGGCGGCGGCCGAACCGCTCGCGGGCAGCGGCACCTCGAACACCAGCGGCCGCCCGGTGACGGCGAGCCGGTCGACCCCGGGCGGAAAGGTCAGCGGCAGCGCGACCACCGACTTGCTCAGGATCGTGTTTCCCCGCGTCACCGCGACGAAATAGGCGATGGTGGCCGCGCGGCTGGTGGCACCCGGACCGAGGGCCGCGGTCAGGCTGATGCTGGCCTTCACCCGCATCAGCCCGTGCCCGGCCGGAGTGCAGGACCCGGTGGGCGGATGGAGGCGGGCGGTGAGCGCGAGGTCGCGCACATCCTCCGCCGCGCCGGCGCGGAACCGCGCCAGATGGGCCGCGGTCGCGAGCACCGCGGCACCCGGGCAGACCAGCGTGGTCGGGCCGCTGGTGGCTCTGGCGCAGCCGGAGAGCAGGGCGAGGGCCGCGGCGGCGGCGAGAAGCGGCAGGCGAAGGCGCGGCATCGGTCACTCCTGGCAACGGTGCTTGAGTGTGCGCGAGAGCGGCTGGGATGAAAAGCCGCACCCCGCCGCGCGGCGCCGCCGGGGCTGGACGGGAGGCGGCGGGATTGCGAAAACCGCGCCGCACGTCGCCGAGGAGCCCGCCGCTGAACCCCCGCCGCACCTTCGCCCGCCTTCGCTCGCCGGCCAGCCGCTGATGGCGGTCTATACCGAGGTCACCGACGAGGCGCTGGCGGAGTTCCTCCAGTCCTATCCGCTCGGCCGGCTGGTCGCCTTCCGCGGCATCGCGGAAGGGGTGGAGAACAGCAATTTCTCGCTGCGCACCGAAGCCGGGGACTTCATCCTCACCCTCTATGAAAAGCGCGTCGATCCCGCCGACCTGCCCTGGTTCCTCGGGCTGATGGAGCATCTGGCGGGGCGAGGGGTTCCCTGCCCTTTGCCGGTGCGGGGCAAGGATGGTGCAGCGCTGCGCCGGCTCGCCGGGCGCCATGCCGCGATCACCACCTTCCTGCCCGGGATCTGGCCGCGCCGGCCGCAGATTCGCCACTGCGGCCCGCTCGGCGCCGCCCTCGCCGCCCTGCACCGGGCCGGCGAGGACTATGCGCCGGTGCGCCCCAACGCGCTCGGCCCGCCCGCGTGGGGGCCGCTGCTCGCCCGCTCGCTGCCACGGGCGGACGGCGTATCCCCCGGCCTCGGCGCGGAGCTGCGGGCGGCGCACGACTCGATCCTCGCGGGTTGGCCGCAAGACCTGCCGCGCGGGCACATCCACGCCGATCTCTTTCCCGACAACGTGTTCTTCCTCGAGGAACGCATCTCGGGCCTGATCGATTTCTATTTCGCGGCGACCGATCTCTATGCGTACGATCTCGCGGTCTGCCTCAACGCCTGGTGTTTCGAGGCGGATTTCTCCTTCAACGTCACCAAGGGCCGCGCCCTGCTCGGCGCCTACGCCGCCGCCCGTCCGCTGTCGAAGGCGGAGGTGGCGGCGCTGCCGGTGCTATGCCAGGGAGCCGCGCTGCGCTTCCTGCTCACCCGCCTGCACGACTGGCTGAACACGCAGGAAGGCGCGCTGGTGACGCCCAAGGACCCGCGCGACTATCTGCGCCGGCTGCGCTTTCATCTCGGCCTCGAGGACGGCGCGCTCTATGGGCTCTGACCCGGCGCTGGTGGAGATCTGGACCGACGGCGGCTGCCGCCCCAACCCGGGTCCGGGCGGCTGGGCCGCGATCCTGGCCAGCGGCGGGCGGGAGCGGGAACTCTCCGGGGCGGAGGCGATGACCACCAACAACCGCATGGAACTCACCGCCGCGGCCGAGGCGCTCGCGGCGCTGAAGCGGCCGTGCCGGGTGGTGCTGCACACCGACAGCGAATATCTCCGCCTCGGCATCACCCGCTGGCGGGAGGGGTGGGTGCGGCGCAACTGGCGCAACGCGGCGGGGGATCCGGTCGCCAACTATGACCTCTGGCAGCGCGTGCTCGCGGCGGCCGCGCCACACGAGATCGACTGGCGCTGGGTCCGCGGCCACGCCGCAGACGCCATGAACAACCGCGCCGACCGGCTGGCGACCCGGGCGCGGGAGGCGCTATCCGGCGGCGGGGTGTAGGGCTGCGGCACAGGGAGCTGCCACGGTCGACCGTGGCTTCGGGCTTTACGGCGACGGGCCGGCCAGGGCTGGAGGCCAACCGCTGCTACAGCTTCTCCACCTGCCCATACTCGAGATCCACCGGCGTCGCGCGGCCGAAGATGGATACGCTGACCTTGAGGCGGCCCTTGTCCTCGTCCACTTCCTCCACCACCCCGTTGAAGCTGGTGAAGGGCCCGTCCGCCACCCGCACCTGTTCGCCGACCTCGAACAGCACCGAGGGGCGCGGATGCTCCACCCCTTCGCGGGTCTGGGTCTTGATGCGTTCGGCCTCGGCGTCCGGGATCGGGCTCGGGCGGGTGCGGCTGCCGAGGAAGCCGGTCACCTTGGGGGTGTCCTTGACCAGGTGCCAGACCTCGTCGGACAGTTCCATGCGCACCAGCACATAGCCGGGGAAGAATTTGCGCTCGGCATTCACCTTCTGGCCACGCCGCATCTCCACCACTTCCTCGGCGGGCACCAGGATCTCGTCGATCGCGCCCGCCAGCCCCTTCTGGGCCGCCTGCTCGCGGATCTGTTCGGCGATCTTCTTCTCGAACCCCGAATAGACATGGACCACATACCAACGCATCGCCATACCGGAAACTCCCACTCAGCCCGCGCCGAACAACAGCCGCACGCCAAGCCCGATGACCTGGTCCACCACCAGGAAAAAGACTGCGAACAGAAAGATCAGCGCCAGAACCAGCCCGGTCGTGACCAGGGTCTCCTTGCGCGTGGGCCAGGTGACCTTGCTCACCTCGCTCCGCACTTCGCGCAGGAACTTCGCCGGATTGACCGTCACGTCACGCCATCTCCTTCGTTGGACATCCCGCCGCCCGGCTGCCACCTTCCGCTCTGGCAGGGGTGGAGGGTCTCGAACCCCCAGCCTCCGGTTTTGGAGACCGGCGCTCTAGCCAATTGAGCTACACCCCTGCGTCCCGCGTGCGCGAGGGGGCCTAGACACAATGCGCCGGGCCCGGTGTCAAGCCCGGTGACGAGCGCCGGCCGCGGGCTTTGCGCGCCGGCGTCAACTTCCTTAAGAGAATGCCGCAGCAGGACAACCCGGCGTGCGGGCCGGCGGAGCGGACATGAAGGCGGGCGTCATTCTGTTCCCCGGCATCAACCGGGAACGCGATATCATCATCGCGCTGACCCAGGCGGCCGGCCATCGCCCGCGCCTGGTCTGGCATCAGGAGACGGACCTCGCGGGTCTCGATCTCCTGGTCATTCCCGGCGGCTTCTCGTTCGGCGACTATCTGCGCTGCGGCGCCATGGCCGCCCGCTCGCCGGTGATGGCCGCCGTCCGCGCCCACGCCGCCCGCGGCGGCTACATCCTCGGCGTCTGCAACGGCTTCCAGATCCTCACCGAGGCCGGGCTGCTGCCCGGCGCGCTCCTGCGCAACGCGGGCCTGCGTTTCCTCGCCATGGACTGCCACCTCCGCGTCGAGCGGCCGGATACCGCATTCACCCGTCTGTGGCGCGAGGGCGACGTCTTTTGCGCACCGATGGCGCACGGAGATGGAAATTATTTCGCTGACGACGCAACTCTCGACCGTCTGGAGGGTGAGAATCGCGTCGCCTTCCGCTATTGCACGCCCGCGGGCGATCTCGCGCCCGCGGCCAACCGCAACGGTTCGGCCCGCGCCATCGCCGGCATCTTCTCGGAAAATCTGCGCACGCTCGGCCTGATGCCGCACCCCGAGGATCTGGTCGATCCGCTGATCGGCGGCGAGGACGGCAAGCCGCTGTTCGCCGCGCTGACGGCGGCCTGAGCCATGGAACGTCCGGTCGACGAATCGCTTGCCCGCGAATTCGGTCTCACCGCCGGGGAATACGCCAAAATCCCCGCCATTCTCGGCCGCGCGCCCTCCTTCACCGAGCTTGGCATCTTCTCGGTGATGTGGTCCGAGCACTGCTCCTACAAATCCTCCCGCGTCCATCTGCGCGAACTGCCGACCAGCGCACCCTGGGTCCTCCACGGGCCGGGGGAGAATGCCGGCGTGGTCGCTATCGGCGAGGGGCTGGCTGCGGTCTTCAAGATGGAATCCCACAACCACCCGAGCTTCATCGAGCCCTACCAGGGTGCGGCGACCGGCGTGGGCGGCATCCTGCGCGACGTCTTCACCATGGGCGCGCGCCCCATCGCCAACCTGAACGCGCTGCGCTTCGGCGATCCGGCGCTCCCGATCACCCGGCGCATCGTCGATGGCGTGGTGCGGGGCATCGGCGGCTACGGCAACTGCGTGGGCGTGCCCACCGTGGGCGGCGAGGTCAACTTCCACCCCTCCTTCAACGGCAACCCGCTGGTCAACGCGATGACGGTGGGGATCGCCCGCGCCGACCGCATCTTCCTCTCGGCGGCCGCCGGCATCGGCAACCCGGTGGTCTATGTCGGCTCCAAGACCGGGCGCGACGGCATCCACGGCGCCACCATGGCCTCGGCCGAATTCGGCGAGGATTCGGAGGCCAAGCGGCCGACCGTGCAGGTGGGCGACCCCTTCATCGAGAAGCTCCTCATCGAGGCCTGCCTCGAACTGATGGAGACCGACGCCATCATCGCCATCCAGGACATGGGTGCCGCCGGCCTCACCTCCTCGTCGGTGGAAATGGCCGGCAAGGGCGGCGTCGGCATCGAACTCGACCTCGACCGCGTGCCCCAGCGGGAGCGGGGCATGAGCGCCTACGAGATGATGCTCTCGGAGAGCCAGGAGCGGATGCTGATGGTCCTCCGCCCCGAGGCGGAGGCGATGGCGCGCGCGATCTTCGCCAAATGGGAACTCGATTGCGCGGTGATCGGCCACCTCACCGCCACGGGGCGGATCGTCGTCCGCCACCAGGGCCGCCTCGAGGCGGACATTCCGCTCGGACCGCTCGCGGCCGAGGCCCCCCTCTACCACCGCCCGATGGCGCCACCGCCCGCGCCCGTACCGCTCGCCGCAGCCCCGCCCGATCCGATCGGCATCGGCCCGGCGCTCCTGCGCCTGATCGCCTGCCCCGACCTCTGCTCGCGCGCCTGGATCACCGACCAGTATGACGCCACGGTGGGCGGGCAGACGGTCAAGCGCCCCGGGGCGGCGGACGCCGCCATCGTGCGCATCGAGGGCCATCGGCGGGCGCTCGCGCTCACCACCGACTGCACCCCCCGCTACGTCGCCGCCGACCCCGAAGCGGGCGGGGCACAGGCGGTGGCCGAGGCCTGGCGCAACCTCACCGCCACCGGCGCGAGGCCTCTGGCCCTCACCGACAATCTCAATTTCGCCAACCCCGAAAAGCCGGCGGTCATGGGCGCCTTCGCCGCCGCCGTGCGGGGGATGGCCGCGGCCTGCCGCGCGCTCGACTTTCCGGTCGTTTCCGGCAACGTCAGCCTCTACAACGAGACCGAAGGCAGCCCGATCCTGCCCACACCCGCGATCGGCGGCCTCGGCGTGCTCGAGGACGCCGCCCAAGCCGTTGGGATTGCCCTCTCGGCGGGCCTCGCCCTGGTTCTCGTCGGGGAGACGGGCGGCGAACTCGGCCAGTCGCTCTGGCTGCGCGAGATCGCCGGGAGCGAAGCGGGCAGCCCACCCGCGCTCGATCTCGCCGCCGAGCGGGGCAACGGGGATTTCGTGCGGAAGCAAATTCTTGCCGGCCGGGTCGCCGCCTGCCACGATCTTTCCGACGGAGGGTTGCTGGTGGCGGTCGCGGAAATGGTGCTGGCCGGGAATTGCGGCGTCCGCCTTGACACCCCGCCTGACCGGATCGCGCCGCACGCCTTCTGGTTCGGCGAGGACCAGGCGCGCTATCTGCTCGCGGTGGCAGAGCCCGCGCCTCTGCTCGCCGCCGCGGAAGCCGCCGCCATCCCGGCCCGCCGGCTCGGCCTCTCGGGCGGGGAGGGTTTGACACTGCCGGATGGCGTCGCCATATCGCTCGAGGATCTGCGGGAGGCGCATGGGCGCTTCTTCAAGGACTTCATGGGCTGAATGGGGCGGGGCGAACCTCCATGGCGATGGCGGCGGGTGAGATCGAGGCGCTGATCCGGGAAGCCCTGCCGGACGCGCTGGTGACGGTCGAGGATCTCGCCGGCGACGGCGACCACTATGCCGCGACCGTCGTCAGCGCCCAGTTCCGCGGCCTCTCCCGCGTGCGCCAGCACCAGATCGTCTATGCCGCACTGCGCGGGCGAATGGGGGGCGAGTTGCACGCGCTCGCGCTCCAGACCTCCGCCCCCGACTGATCCCTTCCCCAAGGAGTACGTGATGAGCAACCCGGTTTTCGAGCGTATCCAGTCCGACATCACCGAGAACCCGGTGATGCTCTACATGAAGGGGAACGCGATGTTCCCCCAATGTGGCTTCTCCGCCCGGGTGGTGCAGATTCTCTCCCACATGAACGTGCCCTTCAAGACCGCGAACGTGCTCGAAGACCCCGAGCTGCGCGACGGCATCAAGGAATTCAGCAACTGGCCGACCATCCCCCAGCTCTACGTCAAGGGCGAGTTCGTCGGCGGCTGCGACATCGTGACCGAGATGTTCCAGTCCGGCGAACTCGCGGGCCTGTTCGAAAAGGCGGGTATCCCGGCCAAGTCCGCGGCCTGACCGGCCATCCATAACGACATAAACATATCCTTATGTCGTTATAGACGGCCTCAGACCGCCTCCCAGCGGCCCGAAGCGGCGGCGCGGAAGAGGGCGTCGATCGCGGCCATGTTGGCGACCGCGTCTTCGATCTCGTGTTCGAGCGGCGCCTCGCCGCGGATCGCGGCGGCGAAGCCTTCGCCCTGGAGGGTGTATTGGTCGCAGGCGGGGAACATCTCCTCCCGCGCGCCGCCGCCTTCGAGGTCGCGCCCGTCGTCGATCACGATGCGGGACGAACGGTCGGGGGATGGGTTGAAGGGCACCATCACCTCGATCCGCCCCTGGGTGCCGAGCACGCTGACGCGCTGGCGGGCGGCGAGCTGGGTGGCGCAGGTGAAGGCGAGCCGCCGTCCTTCGGGGAACTCCAGCAGGCCGCTGGTCAGCCGGTCCACTCCGAAGTCAGGGTCACGGTCGATCACGGCCGCGGCGCGCAGCGGTTCGGCGGCGAAAAGGTAGCGGGCGGTGGCGACCGCGTAGCAGCCGATATCCATCAGCCCGCCGCCGCCGATCCCGGCCTGGTTGCGGACGTTGGCGGGGTCACGCAGGAAATAGGCGAATTCGGTGGTGATCGCCCGGGCCTCGCCGATCGCCCCGGCGCGGAGCAGTTCGCGGGTGCGCCGCCATTGCGGGTGGTAGCGGACCATGAAGGCCTCAGCGACCAGGCGACCGCTCCTCTCGCGGGCGGCAAGGAGGGTGCGGGCTTCGGCGGCATCGAGTGCCAGCGGCTTTTCGCACAGCACGTGCTTGCCGGCTGCGAGCGCGCGCAGCGTCCAGGGCACGTGGAGATGGTTGGGCAGCGGGTTGTAGATCGCCTCGATCCCGGGATCGGCGAGCAGTTCCTCGTAGGAGCCATAGGCGCGCGGGATGCCGAGGGTCCGCGCCACCGCCGCGGCGCGGGCACCATCGCGCGAGGCGATGGCGGCGACCGCGAGACGCGGGCTCTTCTGCAGGGCGGGGACGACTTTTTGCACCCCGATCTTGGCGGTGCTCAGGATGCCCCAGGAGACCGGCGTGCTCATCGCTTCTTCCTTTCCGATCGGCGAAGCTGCGGAAACCGAGCATAGACCGGCGACGGCGGACCCACAAACGCTCACAGCCGGGCGCGGCTGCTGCGCGGGGTGGCGAGCAGCAGGCTGGTTTCGCTCGCGGTGATGCCAGGGATCAGGCGGACGCGGCGCAGCACCGCGTCGAGCTCGGGGAGCGTCGCGGCACCCACTTCCACGACCAGGTCCCAGCGCCCGTTGGTGGTGTGGATGGCGGCGATTTCGGCGAAGCCGCCGAGCCCGCGGATCACCCGTTCGGTCGCGTGACCCTCGATCTCGATCAAGGTGATGCCGCGGACCGGCAGATCGAGCGCATCGGCGCGCAGGATGACCGTGTAGCCGAGGATCGCGCCGCTTTCCTCCAGCCGTTGCATCCGCGCCCGGACGGTGGCGCGCGAGACGCCGAGGCCCGCCGCGAGGGAGGCGATGGACGACCTCCCGTTGTGGCGCAGGAGGGTGATGAGGCGTTGGTCCAGATCGTCCATCGCTTTCCGAAATGGCGGCGTCGGGTGCCATTATGGTAGGTTGGACGATCGATTCTGCCAATCCTGTTGTTCCGTTCGCCATGCGGTTGGGCTCCAATGGCAGGGTCGGAGCGGAGGCGGGGATGACGGGGAAGGTCTGCACGTTGGTTGGCATCCCGGTGCAGGACGGGGCTGGACGCATGGGCTGCGAGATGGGGCCGAGCGCCCTGCGTACCGCGGGCCTCGCCGAGGCGGTGCGCGGCCTCGGCTTCGCGCTGCACGATCGGGGCGATCTGCATCCCGGACCGGCGCCGGCGATCTCCCACCCCAACCCGGCGATCCGCCGGCTGCCCGAGATCGCGGCCTGGATCGCAGTGATCACCGAGGCCGCCTACGCGGCGAGCGCGGAAGGCGTGGCGCTCTTTCTCGGCGGCGACCA
>DAHWFB010000093.1 GCA_027326105.1 Acetobacteraceae bacterium | reverse complement strand
CATGGTCTATCCGGCCAAATCCCAGCTCGAATATCTCCTCGCCGATCCCGCCATGGCCGCCCTCCTCGCCGCCTCCCCAGGGCTGCGCCGCACGCTGCGCCCGCTCTGCCGCATGCTCGCCGTCGAACCCCCCGCCCCGCCACCCCCGCCCGCACCCGCGCCAGAGCCCGCGCCAGAGCCGCCCGCGCCAAAGCCGCCCGCACCGGAAACCCCCGCTCCCGAGCCCTCGCCCCGGCCACCCGCCCCGGCCGCCACGGGGGACGAAAAATCGGTATGGGATCGCGCCGGAATCGGCTACTGCACCGCCCATGCCCCGCACCGCCGAACTCTCCCGCACCACCTCCGAAACCGACATCCGCCTCCGCCTCACCCTCGAAGGCAGCGGCACGGCCGAGATCGCGACCGGCGTCGGCTTCCTCGACCATATGCTGGTGGCCCTCACCCGCCACGCCCTCTTCGATCTGCACGTCTCGGCGCGCGGCGATCTCCAGATCGACGATCACCACACCACCGAGGACGTCGGCATCGTGCTCGGCCAGGCGCTCGACCGTGCGCTCGGGGACAAGGCCGGCATCACCCGCTTCGGCGCCGCGCTGGTGCCGATGGATGAGGCGCTGGTCGAAGCCGCGATCGATCTTTCCGGCCGCCCCCATCTCGCCTGGTCGGTCGCCTTCCCCGCCCCCCGGATCGGCACCATGGACAGCGAATTGTTCGAGGAGTTCTTTCGCGCGCTGGCCACCAACGCGCGGATGACCCTGCATCTGACCGCCCGCGCCGGCCGCAACGCCCACCACCTCGCCGAGGCCTGCTTCAAGGCCACCGCCCGCGCCCTGCGTGCCGCGGTCGCCGAGGATCCGCGCCTCGCCGGCGCCATCCCATCGACCAAGGGCAGCCTGTGACCCGCCCGATCGTGCGATGAGGGTCGCGGTCATCGACTATGGCAGCGGCAACCTGGCCTCCGCCGCCCGGGCGCTGGCCCGTGCCGCGGAGGAGCGCGGCATCGGCGCCGAAATCGCCGTCACCGCCGAGCCCGCGGCCCTCGCCGCCGCCGACCGTCTCGTCCTCCCCGGCCAGGGCGCCTTCGGGGACTGCTGGCGCGGCCTCCACGCCATCCCCGGCCTCGCCGCCGCCCTCGCCGCCCGGGTCGAGGCCGGCGCGCCCTTCCTCGGCATCTGCGTCGGCATGCAGCTGATGGCCGAACGCGGCCTCGAACACGGCGAAACTCCGGGCTTCGGCTGGATCGGCGGGGAAATCGCCGAAATGCCCGCGGCCGGGCTGCGGCTGCCGCAGATGGGCTGGAACGAGCTCTCCTTCACCCCCGGCTCCCACCCGCTGCTCGCCGGCCTCGCGCCCGGGGATCACGCCTATTTCGTCCACAGCTACGCGCTGCGCGGCGGGCGGGCGGGGGAATGCCTCGCCACCACCGACTATGGCGGCCCCATCCCCGCCATCGTGGCCCGCGCCAACCTCGCCGGGACCCAGTTCCACGTCGAAAAGAGCCAGCGCGTCGGCCTCGCCATCCTCGGCAACTTCCTCGCCTGGACCCCCGCCTCCCGGCTGCGCTAGACCTCTCGCGACGGAGAGAACCATGCCCGATCCGCGCACCCAAGCCTCCGCCGCCGGCCCCGCGCCCGACCCGCGGCTGAGCGTCGAACGCGCCGCCGACCTCGGCGAGGAAGACCTGCACGCGCTCGCCGAGGCCGCCACCGCCGCCATCCTCGATGGCGGCGGCTTCGGCTGGCTCGCCCCCCCGGGCCGGGGCGAGCTCGAGCGCTATTTCCGCGGCGTCCTCCTGGTCCCCGAGCGCGAGCTCTACGTCGGCCGCATGGACGGCGCCATCGTCGCCGCCGCCCAGCTCGTCCGTCCCCCCCGCAACAACGAGGCGCAGGCCTTCGCCGCCTGGTTCATGCACGCCTTCACCGCCCCCTACGCCCGCGGCCACGGCGTCGCCCGCCTGGTCCTCGAGCGGGTGGAGGAGGGTGCCCGCGCCCGCGGCTACCAGATCCTCAACCTCGACGTGCGGGAGACCCAGCACGCCGCCATCGCGCTCTATGAATCGCTCGGCTTCCTCCGCTGGGGCACCCACCCCGCCTACGCCCGGGTGGACGGGCGCACCCTCGCCGGCCACTACTACTACAAGCTCCTCCAGCCCCGCGGCCGCGCTTCCTGAGCCCCCGCGCGTGCCGCGCCCATGACACTGACCCTCTACCCTGCCATCGACCTCAAGGGCGGCGCCTGCGTTCGCCTCCAGCAGGGCGACATGGCCCGCGCCCGCGTCTATGCCGAGGATCCCGCGGCCCAGGCGCGCGACTTCGCCGCCGCCGGCTGCCGCTGGCTGCACGTGGTCGATCTCGACGGCGCCTTCGCCGGGCGCAGCGTGAAAGCCGCCGCGGTCTCCGCCATCCTCGCCGCGGTCTCGATCCCGGTCCAGCTCGGCGGCGGCATCCGTGATCTGGCCGGGATCGAATCCTGGCTCGCCCGCGGCGTCGCCCGCGTCATCCTGGGCAGTGCCGCGGTCCGCGATCCCGCGCTCGTCCGCGCCGCCGCCCGCGCCTTCCCCGGCCGCGTCGCGGTCGGCATCGACGCGCGCGGCGGGCTGGTCGCCACCGAGGGCTGGGCCGCAACCTCCACCCTCCCCGCCCGTGATCTCGCGCTACGCATGGCGGACGCCGGCGCCTGCGCCCTGATCCACACCGACATCGCGCGCGACGGCATGCTCGCCGGCCTCAACCTCGAAGCGACCGAGGCTCTGGCCGAGGGCCTCGCCGTCCCCGTCATCGCCTCCGGCGGCCTCGCCGGCGCCGCCGATCTCATCGCCCTGAAATCGGCCGCCGCGCGCACCCCAGCACTCGCCGGCGCCATCGCCGGCCGCGCCCTCTACGACGGACGGCTCGACCTCGCCGAGGCATTACGGATTTTCATGACAGATTTGTGACAGCCCCCTTGCCCCGGCACGCCGCGCGGGTGCAAGCAGAAACGGGGCTTCGCCCCCGCACCCCGATCCTCCGAAACGATGGGGGCCGGGGCCTCGGACCCCGGCCTTCCCCTGTCCCCGTTAATCGTCCCTTAATCGGCCCTCTCGTATCGCTTGGACGCAAGATGCTGAAACTCCGCGTTATCCCCTGTCTGGACGTGAAGGACGGAAGGGTCGTGAAGGGGGTCAACTTCGTCTCCCTCCGCGACGCCGGCGATCCCGTGGAGCAGGCCGGCGTGTATGACGCCGCGGGGGCCGACGAACTCACCTTCCTCGACATCACGGCGAGCCACGAGAACCGGGATACCATCCTCGAGGTGGTCTCCCGCACCGCCGCCCGCATCTTCCTGCCGCTCACCGTCGGCGGCGGCATCCGCTCGGTCGCGGACATGCGCCGCCTGCTCCTCGCCGGCGCCGACAAATGCTCGATCAATTCCGCCGCCGTCGCCCGCCCCGAGCTGATTTCCGAGGCGGCCGGCAAGTTCGGCAGCCAGTGCGTGGTCGTCGCGGTCGATGCCCGCGCCCGGCCCGACGGCGGCTTCGAGGTCTTCACCCACGGCGGCCGGCGGGGCAGCGGGATCGACGCCGTCGCCTGGTGCCGGGAGGCCGCCCGCCGTGGCGCCGGCGAAATCCTGCTCACCAGCATGGATCGCGACGGCACCGGCGAAGGCTTCGACCTCGCTCTCCTCGGCGCCGTCACCGCCGCGGTGCGGGTTCCCGTCATCGCCTCGGGCGGTGTCGGCACGCTCGAGCATTTCGTCGCCGGCGCGCGCGCCGGCGCCACCGGCCTGTTGGCGGCCAGCGTCTTCCATTTCGGCCGCTTCACCATCGCCGAGGTGAAATCCGCCCTCGCCGCCGCCGGCCTCCCCGTGCGCCTTCCCCGCGCCGCCGCCTGAAGGAATCGCGCATGGCCAAGACCGCCAAGACCGCCAAGAAGCAGGCCAAGGCCCCCGCCCCGGCGCGCCCGCGCAAGGTCGCCAAGACGCTGAAGGCGGGCAAGGCGCTGAAGGTGCTGAAGGCGATGCCCGCGGCCAAGCGCCGCAAGGTGCGCCTGGTGCTCCCCACCCCGTCCGCGCCGATCCCCGCCCCGGCGCCGGGTTCGGAGACCGCGCTGGTGCTGGACCGGCTGTGGGCCACCGTGCTGTCCCGCCGCGACGCCGAACCCGCCGCGAGCCATTCGGCCCGCCTGCTCTCCCGCGGCACCGCCAAGGTCGCCCAGAAATTCGGCGAGGAGGCGGTCGAATGCCTGATCGAGGCGGTCGCCGGCAACGGCCCCGCGCTGGTCGCCGAGAGCGCGGACGTGCTCTATCATCTGCTCGTTCTCTGGGTCGCCGCCGGTGTCCGCCCCGAGGAGGTGTGGAACGAGCTCCGCCGCCGCGAAGGCGTCAGCGGCATCGCCGAGAAGGCCGCCCGCTCCGCCCCGCTTGCCATCCTCGCCGGGACCCGCAAAATCCCCTGAGTGTCCCCCGCGCCCAGGAGCCGCCATGCCGGTCCCCGCCCTCGCTCCCTACGACGACCAGAACATCTTCGCCCGCATCCTCCGCGGCGAGATCCCCTGCCGCAGGATCGCCGAAGACGAATGGTCGCTCGCCTTCCACGACATCAACCCCCAGGCGCCGGTCCACGCGCTGGTGATCCCCCGCCACCCCTACGTCTCGCTGGCGGACTTCTCCGCCCGCGCGAGCCAGGCCGAAATCTCCGGCTTCTTCCGCGCGGTCGGCGCCGTCGCCCGCCAATTGGGCCTCGAGGAGCCGGGCTATCGCGTCATCGCCAACACCGGCCTCGACGCCGGCCAGGAAGTGCCCCACTTCCACGTCCACATCCTCGCCGGGCGGGCGTTCGGGCACCGGCTGGTGCCGGCTTCGGCGGAGTAGCCACCAGGGCTCAAGGGCGGGGACCGAGCCCCCGCACCCGCTTCGATCCAGGCTGCCTGGCCTGCACCCCGCAGCCTTCGGCCCAGCCGCTTTGCGCATCGCCGGCAGGTTGCTACACTTGGCCAGATCCGTTCCTCGCCTCCGGCGCCGCCGGCCCGGCCGGGGGCGCAGGGCTTTCACCGTTCCGCTCATCCGGGGTCTCACCATGAAGTTCCGCACCGACCGCGCCACCCTGCTCAAGGCGCTCGCCCATGTGCAGAACGTGGTCGAGAAGCGCCACACCATCCCCATCCTCGCCAACGTCGTCATCGCGGTCCGCGAGGGCACGCTCTCCTTCACCGCCACCGACATGGAGATCGCCATGGTGGAGGAGGTGCCGGCCACCATCGAATCCTCCGGCGCCACCACCGCCCCCGCCGCCACCCTCTACGAGATCGTCCGCAAGCTCCCTGAAGGCGCCGAGATCGAGTTCGACCATCCCGGCGGTGACGCGCCGCTCAAGCTCCGCTCCGGCCGCTACTCCACCAGCCTGGTCGTGCTCGCGGTCGAGGATTTCCCATCGATGACGACGAGCGCGCTGCCCGTCCGCTTCCACCTCTCGGCGGTGCAGCTGCGTGGGCTGATCGACCGCACCCGCTTCGCCATCTCCACCGAGGAGACGCGCTACTATCTCAACGGCATCTATCTCCACGCCGCCGAGAGCGACGGCGCCAAGGTGCTCCGCGCGGTCGCGACCGACGGTCACCGCCTCGCCCGCGTCGAGGAGCCCCTGCCCGAAGGGGCGGGTTCCATGCCCGGGGTCATCATCCCCCGCAAGACGGTCGCCGAAGTGCGCAAACTGCTCGACGAGGCTACCGGCGACGTCGAGATCGCGCTCTCCGACACGCGCGTGCAGTTCCAGTTCAACCACGTCCGCCTCACCAGCAAGCTGATCGACGGCACCTTTCCGGAATACGAGCGCGTCATCCCGCGCGACAACAGCAAGGTTCTGCGCGTCGGCAACAAGGTTTTCGCCGAGGCGGTCGGCCGCGTCGCCGCCATCTCCTCCGAGCGGTCCCGCCCCGTGAAACTCACCCTCGGCCGCGATCTTCTCGTCCTCTCGGCGGCGAGCCCCGAGCAGGGCACCGCCATCGAGGAGCTCGACCGGGAGCGGGTGACCTATGAATCGACCCCGCTCGAGATCGGCTTCCAGGCCCGCTACCTCAACGACATCACCGACCAGATCCAGGGCGTGGACGTGGAATTCCTCTTCGCCGACGGCGCCGCCCCCACCATCGTCCGCGACGCCGGCGACACCTCCGCCCTCTACGTGCTGATGCCGATGCGGGTGTGACCGCGCACTTCCCGTCACGGCCGGTCCCGGGCGCGCCGGAGGTTGCCGCCGGCCCGCTGCTCCGCCGCCTCTCGATCCGCCAGTTCCGCAACTACGCCGACCTGCTCTGGGAGCCCGCCGGTCGCCTCGTCGTGATCAGCGGAGCCAACGGCACCGGCAAGACCAATCTTCTGGAGGCGGTCTCCCTCCTCACCCCCGGCCGCGGCCTGCGCGCCGCCCGCACCGAGACGCTCGCGCGCACGCCAGACCCCACCCAGGGTCCGGCACCCCCGGGCACGGCTTGGGCGGTCGCCGGCCGGTTCAGCGCCGGCGACGGGAGCTTCGACATCGCGACCGGCGCCCCGACCGAGGGCGTGTCCGCGCGCCGGATCCTTTGGCTCGACGGGGCGAAGCCGCCCAGCCAGACGGAGCTTGCCGCCCGGCTGGCGGTGCTCTGGCTCACCCCGCAGATGGACCGGCTGTTCTCGGGCAGCCCGGGCGGCCGCCGCCGCTTCTTCGACCGGCTGGTGTGGACGCTCGAACCCGCCCATGCGCGCGCGATCGCCGGCGCCGAGGCCGCGACCGCCCGCCGCAACCGTCTCCTCGCCGAGGGCGGAGCGGACCCCGGATGGCTGGGCGGCCTCGAAGCCGAACTCGCCCGCCACGCGGTCGCCGCCACCGCCGCCCGCCAGACGGTGCTGCAACGGCTCGCCGCCGCCACCCCCGCGAACAGCCCCTTTCCCGCCGCCCGCGTGACGCTGCGCTGCCCGATCGCCGAGCGCCTGCGCTCCGCCCCCGCCCTCGCGGTCGAGGACTGGCTGCGCGAATCGCTGGCCAGCGCCCGCCGGGAGGATGCTCGCGCGGGTGCGACCGGCCTCGGCGCCCATCGCGCCGACATGACCCTTGCCGACGCCGAAACCGGGCGCGGGGCCGAGCTTTCCTCCACCGGCCAGCAGAAGGCGCTGCTGCTCGGCCTCATCCTCGCCCACGCCGCCCTCGTCACCGCCGAGCGCGGCGCGCCGCCGCTTCTGCTGCTCGACGAACCCGCCGTCCACCTCGACCGTTCCCACCGCGACGCGCTGTTCGCGGCGCTGCGCGGCTACCCCGGCCAGGCGCTGCTCACCGGGGTGGAGCGTGAAGCCTTTGCCCCCCTCGCGGGCGCGGCCAGCGCACTGCGGATCGCCGCGGGAGCGCTCGCGCCGGATCCCGCCTTCCCTGGCCCCGAACCGCGATGGCGGCTATAGTGTCGCGCATCCGGAACATTGGAACGATGCCCGCCGGCTCCCCGCGCCGCCCGCCCGCTGGCGGCCCCAGACAGAGAACCCGAACCGCATGTCCGAACCCGCCTCCGATCCGATCACGACCGAATCCGACGCCTACGATGCCTCCGCCATCTCGATCCTGCGCGGCCTCGATGCGGTGCGCAAGCGACCGGGCATGTATATCGGCGACACGGACGACGGCTCCGGCCTGCACCACATGGCCTTCGAGATCATCGACAACGCGGTGGACGAAGCCCAGGCCGGCTTCGCCGACAAGGTGAGCCTCACCCTCAACGGCGACGGCAGCGTGACGGTGCGCGACAACGGCCGCGGCATTCCGACCGACATCCACGCCGAGGAAGGCATTTCGGCCGCCGAGGTGGTGCTGACCCGTCTGCACGCCGGCGGCAAGTTCAACCAGAACTCCTACAAGGTCTCCGGTGGCCTGCATGGGGTGGGCGCGGCGGTGGTCAATGCGCTATCGGAATGGATGGAGGTGCGGATCTGGCGCAACGGGGAGGAGCATGCCATCCGCTTCGAGGGTGGCGACGCGGTGGCCCCGCTCGCCCGTGTCGGCGGCTCCGAGGAGGTCGCGGGCACCGAAGTGACTTTCAAGCCCAGTCCTACGATTTTCACCAAGACCGAGTTCGATTTCGCGGTTCTGGAACGGCGCCTGCGCGAGCTCGCCTTCCTCAATTCCGGGCTCACCATCATCCTCCGTGATGAGCGTCACGCGCCTCCGGCCGAAGCGATTTTTCGCTATGAGGGGGGTATTGTTGCGTTTGTGCAATGGCTTGATCGCGCCAAAACCCCCAGCTTCGCTCCCCCCGTCAGCGCCTCGGCGGCCGATGCAGAGAGCGGCATGCGGGTCGAGTTCGCGCTCGAATGGAACGATTCCTACCACGAGACCATGCTCTGCTTCACCAACAACATCCCCCAGCGTGACGGCGGCTCCCATCTCGCCGGCTTCCGCCAGGCGCTGACCCGTGTCGTTACCAAGTATGCGGAAGGCATGGGCAAGAAGGAGGGCCTCAGCCTGGTTGGGGACGATATGCGCGAAGGTCTCACCGCCGTCCTTTCGGTCAAGGTCCCCGACCCGAAATTCTCCTCCCAGACCAAGGACAAGCTGGTGAGTTCCGAGGTCCAGCCGATCGTCCATGCCGCCGTCGCCGACCACCTCGGCCACTGGTTCGAGACCCATCCGCGTGAAGCGAAATCGATCATCCAGAAGGTGATGGACGCCGCGAGCGCCCGCGAAGCCGCCCGTCGCGCCCGCGAACTGACCCGCCGCAAGGGCGTGCTGGACGTCTCCACCCTCCCCGGCAAGCTCGCCGACTGCCAGGAGCGCGACCCCGCAAACGCCGAACTTTTCCTGGTCGAGGGAGACTCCGCCGGCGGATCCGCCAAGCAGGGCCGCGACCGGCGCTTCCAGGCGATCCTGCCGCTGAAGGGCAAGATCCTGAACGTCGAACGTGCCCGCTTCGACCGCATGCTGGCCAGTGCCGAGGTCGGCACGCTGATCACCGCACTCGGCACCGGGATCGGACGCGGCGCTCCGGAGCAAGGCGGGTTCGACATTTCCAAACTGCGCTACCACCGCATCGTCATCATGACGGACGCGGACGTGGACGGCTCCCACATCCGCACGCTCCTTCTCACCTTCTTCTTCCGCCAGATGCCCGAGTTGATCGACCGCGGCCATCTCTACATCGCCCAACCGCCGCTCTATCGCGCCAAGCGCGGCAACGAGGAGCAGTACCTCAAGAACGATCGCGCGCTGGAGGACTATCTCCTATCGCGTGCGCTCGGTGGGGCCGAGCTCGCCTTTCACGACGGGATGAGCATGGCCGGAACGGAACTGTCCGAGACCCTCGTCGTCATGCGGGAAGCCTCCAGCCGCCTGCAACGCCTGGCCGACCCCGTGCCGCTCGCCATCATCGAGCAGGCCCTGATCGCGGGCGCGCTGGGCCCCGAGTCGGGCCGGCTTGCCGCGTCCCAGAGTCTTGCCGCGCGCCTCGACGGCATGGCCGCGGCCGGGGAGCGCGGATGGAAAGTCGCCGTCAACTCCGGCGGCTTCGTCATCGCGCGCACCGTCCGCGGCGTCGGAGAGCGCTACAGCCTGGACGCCGCGATGCTGCGCAGCGCCGAAGCCCGCTGGCTCTCCGAGCGGCAACCCTATTTTGCCTCCCGCTTCGCCGAGCCTGCGCGGTTGCGCACCGATGGCACCGAGTTCACCGTGCCCGGACCCGCGTCTCTGGTGGAATTGCTTCTGTCCCAAGCGCGCCGGGGACTGGCGATCCAACGGTTCAAGGGTCTGGGAGAAATGAACCCCGATCAGCTCTGGAAAACCACCCTTGATCCTGCGGTCCGCACGTTGCTCCAGGTGCGCGTCGGGGACATCGAGGATGCCGGTCAGGTATTCAGCACATTGATGGGGGACGTCGTCGAGCCGCGGCGGGAGTTCATCGTCGGCAATGCCTTGCGGGTGGCGAACCTCGACACCTGAACGCGCAGCGATTGGGGCGCCGTGACCCGCGCACAGGTATTGCGGCTTGGCGCGGCGCGGCAAGCCGGATAGAACGGGGTGTCCCGTGCAGGAAGGCGCCCCAAATTGTTTCACGTGAAACATTGCCCGCCGGGCGCCGGTCAAGTGCTTCACGCCAACCCGGTGGCCGGCTTCGACGAGCGAGTGTTGCCTCCTACCATCCTTGCCCGCCTCCGTGCTTTCGAATCCCTTCTGCGGCAATGGTCAGCCCGCCTCTCCCTGGTCTCCGCCGGCGACCGCGTGGCACTGTGGGAGCGGCACATCCTCGATAGCCTCCAGCTCCTGCCTTTGCTGCCCGATGACCCTACCCCCGCTCTCGATATCGGCACCGGTGCCGGGCTCCCGGGGCTCGTTCTCGCAATCGCCACCGGCACGCCATTTCACCTGGTAGACTCCGACCGGCGCAAGTGCGCCTTCCTGCGCGAAGCGGCCCGCGTCACCGGCACACCCGTCATCATCCATCCTTCGCGCATCGAAGCGCTTCCTCCGTTTCCGGCCGGACTGGTCACCTGCCGCGCCCTTGCGCCTCTGCCTCGCCTGCTCGCGCTGACCGCCCCGTTTCTTGCTCCCCAGACGATCTGCCTATTCCCGGTCGGCCGTCATGCTGCTCTCGCGGCCCCCGACTGGTCGTTCGATCTGGAAATCCATTCCAGTCAAACAGATCCCTCCTCCCACATTCTACGCCTGCGGAATATCGCACGTGTCTGAACGCCCGCTCCCCCACAGGATCGCCGTCGCCAACCAGAAGGGCGGTGTCGGCAAGACGACGACCGCCATCAGCCTCGCGGCCGCCCTCGCCCGCGGCGGACATCCCACCCTGCTGCTGGATCTCGATCCCCAGGGGAATGCTTCGACCGGCCTGGCGATTGCCCGCGACCAGCGTCAAGCCGGCACGTATGAGCTGTTGGCCGGGAACAGCCCGCTGATCGCCCATACCCGGCCGACCGCAGTCACCAACCTCGCCATCGTGCCCGCCAGCCCGGACCTCGCTGGCGCCGAAATCGAGCTCGTCTCCGAGCCGC
>DAHWFB010000092.1 GCA_027326105.1 Acetobacteraceae bacterium | reverse complement strand
CATGGTCTATCCGGCCAAATCCCAGCTCGAATATCTCCTCGCCGATCCCGCCATGGCCGCCCTCCTCGCCGCCTCCCCAGGGCTGCGCCGCACGCTGCGCCCGCTCTGCCGCATGCTCGCCGTCGAACCCCCCGCCCCGCCGCCACCCCCACCACCCCAACCGCCGGCGCCCGCATCAACCGCACCCCAGCCACCGGCGCGCGAGCCTTCGCCGCCCGCCGGCGGCTCGAGCGGCAGCACCCCGCCCGGCGTCCCCCTCGGCACCCGCAACCGAAGCCCGCCCGCCCCGTGACCACCCGCGGGCTTGCGCGCCCGCGGCAGAGGGGCGATACTATACTAGTATAGCAGTGAGGTCGCCCGATGGTTTCCATTCTCGTGCGCCAGCCCGGCGTGCTCGACGTGGCCGCGGACCGCCAGCCCATCCCCGCGCCCGGCGAAGTGCTGGTGCGGGTGCAGCGGGCCGGCATCTGCGGGTCCGACATGCACATCCTGCATGGGTCGAACCCCTTCGCGGTCTATCCGCGGGTCATCGGGCACGAGTTCGCCGGTCTGCTCGCCGCCGTCGGGCCGGGCGTCCAGGGCCTGCGGGTGGGCGATCGGGTGGTGGTCGATCCGGTGGTCTCCTGCGGCCACTGCTACCCCTGCCGCGCCGGCCGGCCCAACGTCTGCGCCCGCCTGGAGGTGTTCGGCGTGCACCGCGACGGCGGCTTCCGCGATTTCGTCGCGGTGCCGGCGGCCAACGTCGTGCCCGTGCCCGACGGCATGGAGTTCGCGGTCGCCGCACTCGCCGAACCGTTCTCGATCGCCGCCAACGTGCTCGACCGCACCGGCTGCGGGCCGGAGGATACGGTGCTGGTCTACGGCGCCGGCACGGTCGGCGTCACCGTGCTCCAGGTCGCCAGGCTGCTCGGCGCCCGCTGCCTGGTCGCCGACATCGACGCCGCCCGCCTCGAACGCGCCCGCGGCTTCGGCGCGGACCGCACGATCGATCCGCGCAGCCAGCCGGTCGCCGCGGCGGTCGCCGGCGAAACCGACGGGCTCGGCCCGACCGTGGTCATCGACGGCGCCGGGGTGCCCGCCCTGCTCGACGAGGCCTGCCGCATCGTCAGCCCGGCCGGCCGGATCGGCCTGCTCGGCTTCTCCCCCGCGCCCTCGCCCTTGAGCCAGCAGGAGGTGGTGCGCAAGGAGATCACCCTCGTCGGCTCGCGCCTCAACCGCCGCCTGCTCCCGCGCGTGGTCGGCTGGCTCGCCGAAGGGCGGCTGCGGCCGGAGGCGATGATCACCCAGGTCTTCCCCGCCGCCGACGCGCGCGACGCCTTCGAGTTGATCGAGCGCGCGCCGCAGACCACGCTCAAGGTCCAGCTCGACTTTGCCTGACCGGCTTCCCCGCGCCCGCCCGCGCCACCAGGGCGAGGGCGCGCAGCGGCGCACCCGAGCCGCCGGCGATGGGCAGCGGCAGGGCGGCGAGATAGCAGACCGGCGGCAGGGCGCCGAGGCGGGCGAAATTCTCCCCGATCAGCACGCCCGCGCCGAGCAGCGTGCGATGGGCCGCATAGTCCGTGCTGCCGAAGCGGTCGATGGAAAGACAGTCCGAGCCCACGATGCGCACCCCGCGCGCGACCAGGAATTCGCTCGCCGCGCGCGAAAGCCCCGGCCAGCCGGCGAGGAAGGCGGCAGGGTCCGCGTCCCAGAACCGGTCCCAGCCGAAATGGAAAAACACCGCATCGCCGGCGGCGATCGGCCCGTGCGCCGCCTCCCAGGCGTGCAGGGTCGCCGGCTCGACCACGGAGTCGGGCGCCAGGTCCCGCGCCGGCAGCGTGACCATGCGGCCGAGGAAGTGCCCAACCGGCACCTCGTTGATCGGGCGGCCGGCGGGAATGAAATGCGCGGGCGCGTCGAAATGGGTGCCGGTGTGTTCGCCGAGCGCGAGGGCGTGAAAGCCGCTCGCGTCCCCGCGCGCGAGCGAGGCGACGACCGTCTGGCAGAAATGCGGATGGCCCGGCCACACCGGCATGCCGGCGGCGAGCGGATGGGTGAGATCGACGAGATCCATCGCCGCCACCGCCCCGGCGAGGCGGCGGACCGGGTCGGCGTCGCGCGCGGGTGCGGGCATCGGGGCCTCCCGGTCTCAGGCCGCGCGCCGGCGCGGCACGATGGCGACGATGAGGATGATGAGCGCGCCGGTGAGCAGAAAGCGCGCGCCGGCCTGGAAGCCGAAGCTGTTCAGCATCGTCGTCATCAGATTGAAGAACAGCGCCGCCCCCCAGATGCCGACCGCGTTGGCCTGCCCGCCGGAGACCGAGGTACCGCCGAGCACCACGACCGCGATCGAGCTCAGCAGATAGGAACGGCCCATGTTGAGCGAGGCCCCGCCGGTGAAGCCGGCGAGCAGCACGCCGGCCAGGGCGCCGGTGGCACCGCACAGCATATAGGCGGCGAGCCGCACCCGCCCGACCGCGATGCCGGCGAGGCGTGCCGCGCGCTCGCTCTGGCCGGTGGCGAGCAGGTGGCGCCCATAGATCGTCCGCCGCAGCATCACCGCCGCGAGCAGCGTGACCAGCATGACCGCGAGCGGGACGATCTGCACCCCGCCCCAGCGCGCGGCGGCGAAGTCCGAGAGCAGGGCGGGCGGCTTCAGCCGCGTCTGCCCGCCGATGTCGAAGGCGAAGGATTCGAAGACGAAGCTCCAGGCCAGGGTGGCGATGATCGGCGGCAGGCGCAGTGCGGCGATGGCGGCGTAGTTGAGCGCCCCCGCCGCCGCCCCCACCAGCAGGGCGGCGAGCACGCCCGGCACCAGGAGCGCGTTCCGGCCCGCCATGACCGACATCGCGACATAGCTCGCGAGCGTCAGCACCGTGGGCACCGACAGATCGATGTTGCCCGGGCCGGAGGCGATGACCAGCATCTGCCCGGTGCCGACCAGCACGGTGAAGGCGGCGAAGGCGAGCGCGCTCGCCAGCACCCCGCCCGCGCTGCCCGCCCCCGAGTGCAGCGTGGTCGCGGCCCAGAGCGCGAGGGCGGCGAGAAATCCGTAGCTCCAGGGCGGCACCGCGAGCCGCAGCCGGCCAAGGCTCATGGGGTCACCTCCGCGATCAGCACCCGCCCGGCGAGGACGAGGAACAGGATGGCGCCCTGCGCGCCCGGCTGCCAGGTCGGCGGCACGGCGAGAAAGCTGAGCAGCGCGCCGGCGAGCGAAAGGGTGAGCGCGCCGACCACGGTGCCGACCGGAGAGACCACGCCGCCGGTGAAGGCGCCGCCGCCGAGAATGACGGCGCCGACCCCGAGCAGCGTGTAGCCCGGCGCGATGTTGGGATCGCCCGAGGTGGTCAGCCCGGTCAGGGTCACCCCGGCGAGGGTCGCCATCAGCCCGGCGCCGGCATAGGTCGCGGCGCGCAGGGCGGGCAGCGACCAGCCGGCGCGGGCGATCGCGCGCGGGTGGGCGCCCGCGCCGCGCAGCACCGCGCCATAGGAGGAGCGGGTGAGCACGAAATGCCCCGCCCCGGCGGCGGCGAGCGCGAGCCAGATCGGCAGTGGCAGCAGCGGCGGGCGCCAGGCCATGAAGCCGACCAGCCAGTCCGGCGCGACCCCGCCCGGCGCCGGCAGCAGCAGGATGGCGGTGCCGAGCCAGAGGAAGGACATCCCCAGCGTGACGATGATCGAGGGCAGCGCGCGCAGATGGATGAGCAGGCCGAAGCCGGCGTAGGCCGCGATCGCCGCGGCGTCGATCAGCAGGGCGCGGGCCGGCGCGTCGCGCAGATAGAGGGCGGTGACGCAGCTGATCAGCCCGACGAAGGCGCCGTTCGAGAGATCGATGTCGCCCAGCATGATCACCAGCATCTGCGCGAGCGAGGCGAAAATCAGCGGCACCGCCAGCTTGAACAGGAGGGTGATGCCGAAATAGCTGAAGGCGGCGGGACGGATGGTGAAGATCGCGGCCAGCATGAGCGCCAGCGCCCCGAGCGGCAGCCCGACCGCGGCGGCATCGCGCCGGCGGCCCGCGCGCACGGCGCCGGCGGAGCGCGCGGCGCTATCCATGCCGGCCACCGAAGGAGGCCTCGAGCACGCGCGCGGGGGTGATCGCGGCGCCGGCGAGCTCGCTCACCGCCCGCCCCTCGCGAAAGACGTAGAGCCGGTCGCAATTGCCCAGCTCCTCGATCTCCGTCGTGTACCAGAGAAAGCAGCGCCCCTGGCGGGCTTCGTCGCGGATCATCCGATACACCTCCTGCTTGGTGCCGACATCGACGCCGCGCATCGGATCATCGAGCAGGATGATCGCCGCGTCCGAGGCGAGCGCCCGGGCGAACAGTACTTTCTGCTGGTTCCCGCCCGAAAGATCGAGGATCGGCGTGTCGATCGAGGGCGCCTTCACGCGCAGCCGCCCGACCCAGACGCGGGCGAGATCGCGCTCGGCGGCGGGCGCGATCAGCCCGCAGCGGGTGAGCGCGCGCAGGCTGCACAAGGTGAGATTGTCGGCGATGGACCACAGCGAAAACGCCCCCTCGGCGGCGCGATCGCCGGCGACATAGGCCATCCGCAGCGCCTTGCCGCCCGGCCCGGCGGCGCGCGGGGCGGCGAGGAGCGCGCGCAGCCGCTCGCGCTGGCCGTGGCCGTCGAGCCCGGCGAAGCCCACGATCTCCCCGGCGGAAGCGCGCACCGCGAGATCTCCCCCGTCGCGCCCGGGATGATCGATCATCGCCGCGCCCGGGAACCCCGCCGCGGCGCCGGCGGCAGGCTCGCGCGCGGCCTCGATGCTGCCCATCAGCCCGACGAGCTCGCCGCGGGTCAGCCCGGAGACCGCGCGCTCCGCGACGATGGCGCCATCGACCATCACCACCGCGCGGTCGCAGACCGCGAGGATCTCGTCGAGCCGGTGGGTGATCAGGATGCAGCCGATGCCGCGCGCGGCGGCGCGGCGGAGGTGGGAGAGCAATTGCCCGGTCGCCTCGTGCCCGAGCGCCGAGGTGGGCTCGTCGAGGATGACGCAGCCGAGGGGAGCATCGGTCACCGCGAAGGCGCGCGCGATCTCCACCATCTGGCGCAGGCCGATCGGCAGGTCGGCGACCCGGGTCGCGGGATCGAGCCGGAGACCGGGGAAGATCTCCTCGATCACGCGCCCGATCAGCGCCCCGGCGCGCGCGCGCCAGCCCGGCCCGCGCAGGGAGCGATGCAGGATGCGGGTGTTCTCCGCCAGGCTGAGGTTGGCGCAGAGCGAAAGTTCCTGGAACACGCAGCGCAGCCCGTGCGCCTGGGCCTGGTGCGGGCTCCACGCGCCGACCTCGACGGCGCCGATCCGGAAGCCGCCGCCGCTGCGCTGCACGGTGCCGGCGAGGATGTTCATCAGCGTCGATTTGCCGGCGCCGTTGTGGCCGACCAGACCGACGATCTCGCCGCGGCGGACGGCGAAGTCCACGCCCCGCAGGGCATGGACCGCGCCATAGGTCTTGCGCGCCGCGCGCACGGCGAGAAACTCCGCGCCCGGTGCCTCCTCGGGTGGCGGCATCACTGGGGCGCCATCACTGGGGTGCCGGAATTCCGGGCAGCGCCGTGTGATGGACGTTGGCGTCGATGATCTTGGCCACCAGCGCCTGGGAATAGGTGGCGTTGGCGACACCGCCCGGCGGGATCTTCGCCAGCCACGCCGCGAGATCGGCCTGGTGGATGGTCAGGAGCGGCACCTCGACGAATTTCGGCACCTTCTTGCCGGCGAGAATCTGCTGGGCGACCCAGAAGGCGACCTGCGAGACGCTCGGCGTCGCGCCGAGGGAGAAGGTTTCATAGCCGGTTTTCGCGTGCAGCTTGCTCCACAGCGCGAGTTCCTGCTGGCGGTTGCCCATGATGATCACCGGCATCGGCCGATGCGCGGTCTGGAACGCCATCGCCGCACCATAGCCGTCGCCGCCCTGGGTCAGCACCGCGTCGATGCGGGGCAGGGAGGGCAGGATGCTCGCCACCTGCTTCTGCGCGATCGTCTCCGTCCACTGGCCGTAGACCTGGCCCACGATCTTGAAGTTGGGATGCGCCTTCAGCGCCTTTTCCACGCCGGCGTGCAGCCGCTTGTCGAAGCCGTCACCGGCCATGCCGCGGATCTCGAGCAGATTGACCTTGCGGTTGCCGAAGCGGCTGGCGAGGAAGTCGAGCTCGGCCTTGCCGTAGGAATCGAGATTGTAGTCCACCCGGTAGGCGCAGGGCTCGGTGACGCCGCTGGCGAAGGCGACGACCACGATGCCGGCGCCGCAGGCATCCTTGATCGCGCCGTTGAGCGCGGTATCGGAACCGGCGAGCACGATGATCGCCTTGTAGCCTTGCAGGATCATGTTCTCGATCTGCGCGGCCTGCTGGGTCACCGAATTGTTGGCGCTGACCACGGTGTAGCCTTTGATCAGGTGCTCCTTCTCGGCCTGCGCCGCGATCTGCTGGAAGCTCTTGATCATCACCTGGCGGAAGGAGTTGCCGGCGTAGGAATTGCTGAAGGCGATGGACATGGCCGACGTGTTGCCGGTGGCGATGCCGTCCTGCGCGCGGGCGGCGGCGGGCAGGGCGGCGAGGGCGGCGGCGAGGGCGAGCGCGGCTGCGCGGGCGGGATGCTGGGGTTTCATGGTTTCCTCCTAGGTTGGCTTGGGTGCGAACGAGGGGCGGATCAGGGCGGGTCGAGCGAGGGCGTGGCGGCGGATCGGGGGTCGGCGAAATCGGTGTTGGGAAGCAGCGGAAACCAGCCGGGACGGCCGGGATCGCGGTCGTAGGGGTAGGAGCCGAGCGAGCGGTAGAGTTCGGCGTAGGTCGCGAGCTTGTCGCGGTCGAGCCGCACGCCGAGGCCCGGACCCTCGGGCACGGCGATGCGGCCTTCGCGATAGATCATCTTGCCGCCTTCGATGATGTCGTCGGCGAGATGGTGGTAGTGCGCGTCCGCCGTGAAGGTGAGGTTGGGCAGCACGGCGCCGAGATGGAGCATGGTGGCGAGCTGGATGCCGAGCTCGCCCGAGGAGTGGACGGCGATGCCGAGGCCGAAGGTCTCGCAGATCTGCGCCGCGCGCACGCAGGCACGGATGCCGCCCCAGAAGGTGGTGTCGAGCAGGATCACGTCCACCGCCGGATCGCGGATGTTGGTCGCGAGCTGTTCGAAATCGATGACGATGGTGTTGGTGGCGAGCGGGATCGGCAATTTCTCGCGCAGCCGGCGCATCCCCGCCAGACCCCAGGTCGGGTCCTCGAAATAGTCGTTGCGCAGATCGGCGATGGCCTGGCCGAAGCGCAGCGCCTGTTCGACCGAAAGTGCCGCGTTGGGGTCGTAGCGCAGCGTGTCCTCGGGGAAGGCGGCGGCGAGCGCGCGGTAGCAGGCGAGCTCATGGTCGGGCGGAAAGACACCGGCCTTGAGCTTGTGGGCGGTGAAGCCGTGCGCCCGCTTCAGTTCGCGCGCGTGGGCGAGCAACTGCTCGACGGTGCGCACCTCGCCCGCGCCGGTCTTCGGGTCGGCGTAGCGGAAGAAGAGATAGCTCGCGAAGCCGACCGCGTCGCGCAGCTTGCCGCCGAGCAATTGGTGGACCGGAACCCCGAGTTTCTGCCCGACCAGGTCGAGGCAGGCGAATTCGATCGCGGCGTGCAGCTGCACCCGGTTGTTGTAGAGCGAGGCGGTGGGATTGCAGATGGCATAGCGCAGCCGGTTGAGCGCGAACGGGTCCTGGCCGAGCAGATAGGGCTTCAGCCCGGCGAAGGCGAGCTCCGCGCCGGCCCCGCCGCCGCCCATTTCGCCGAGGCCGATCAGCCCCTCGTCGGTCTCGACCTCGAGGACGGTGCGCACGAAGCGGCCCCAGTGGGCGCCGTTGCTGTGGCGCAGCGGGGCCTCGAGCGGAACGGTGACGGTGGTCGCCCGGATGTCGGTGATCTTCATCGCGCCGCGCGTCCCCCCCTTGTGCCTGGCTGCGAGCCATATAATTACCATGCTACCATGTCAAGAGGCACGGCGCGGCTTCGCCGGGCAGAATTTTCGGGTGGGCGTGCTATGATGATTGTGCCGGGCGCCATGGCAGCGCCCGGCAATTGGGACGTGGCGGCGGCGCAGGAGGCGGGCGGAATGGGAACAGTGGTGCTGGACACCGGAGCCGTGGCCGCAGCCCGGGCGATCGAGCCGGTCAATCCACGCCTGCCGATCGCCCCGCAGATCTACGAGCGGCTGCGGCGGGCGATCATCACCCTCGCCCTGCCGCCCGGGGAGGGGCTGAGCGAGCAGGATCTCGCCCAGCAGATGGGGGTGAGCCGCACCCCGGTGCGCGAGGCGCTGATCCGGCTCGCCGACGAGGGGCTGATCGACATCCTGCCCCAGCGCGGCAGCTTCGTTTCGCCCATTCGCCTGCGCGAGGTGGAGGAGGCGCAGTTCATCCGCGAGACGCTCGAGGTCGCCGTCGTCCGCCGCCTCGCCGGCCGCACCGGGCCGGCCTTCGCCGCCCAGGCGCGGGCCAACCTCGCGCTCCAGGAGGAAGCGGTCGCGGCCGGCGCGCTCGAACGCTTCCTCGACCACGACGAGGCCTTCCACCGCATGCTGTGCGAAGCCGCGGAGCTGCCAAAAAGCTGGCGCGTCATCCAGACCGTCAAATTGCAGCTCGACCGCGTCCGCTACATGAGCCTGCCCGAGCCCGGCCATCTGGCGTTCCTTCTGGAGCAGCATGGCGCGATCCTCGAAGCGATCGGGTCCGGGCCGGCCGAGCTGGCCGCGGAACGCATGCGGACCCACCTCCAGGAGGTGCTGCGCACGGTGCGCCGGCTCAATGCCGCGCACCCCGACCTGTTCCGCACCTAGCCCACGTTCCCCGCGGCCGCCACGGTCCACCCGCCGCCCGCGCCCGGCCCGGAATCCCCGCCGGGTGATTTCCGCCGCATCTTCCCGTATGCTGGGGGAAGAGGCCGGCGCGAACCGGCGAGCGAGGGGGATGGGCCATGCCGGAAGCGGTGATGGAACTCGCGGGCAGCAGCCGTTCGCTGCCCGCCCAGGTGCGCCCGCTCGGCCCGGTGGCGCCGGAGGAGGTGCTGCACGCGAGCCTCTACCTCCGCCGCCGCGACGACCCTGCCGTGCTCGAGGGGGCGGCCAGCCTCGCCGAGCGGCGCGCGCGGCTCGCCGGCCACCGGCGGGAGGGCCACGCCGCGGATCTGCGCCGGATCGCCGCCTTCGCCGCCGCCGCCGGGCTGCACGTCGATGCCGCCTACCCGGAGCGGCGGCTGGTGCGGCTTTCCGGCCCGGCCTGGCGCATGGAGGCGGCCTTCGGCACGCGCCTCACCCGCTACCAGGCCGAGGGCGGCCGCTTCCGCGCCCGCGCGGGCGCGCTCTCGGTTCCGGCCGATATCGCCGGCATCGTCGAATCCGTGCTCGGCCTCGACGACCGCCCGCTCGCCCGGCGCGGGCGGGGGCCGATGCGCCCGGCCCAGGCCGGCCAGGGCTTGCTGCCCAACGCCGTCGCCGCCCTCTACGGCTACCCCGCTTCCGCCCGCGCCACCGGGCAGACCATCGGGCTGATCGAACTCGGCGGTGGCTTCGACCCCGCCGACACCGCGGCCGCCTTCGCCGCCATGGGCATCCCCGCGCCCACCGTCGCCGCCGTTTCGGTGGATGGCGCGACCAACAGCCCGAGCGGCGGCGGGGCGGACGGGGAGGTGGCGCTCGACATCCAGATCGCCGGCGGGGCGGCGCCGGGGGCGAAACTCGCGGTCTATTTCGCGCCCAATTCGGACGCCGGCTTCGCCGACGCGCTCGCCGCCGCCATCCATGATTCCACCCATGCCCCGAGCGTGGTTTCGATCAGCTGGGGGGCGCCGGAGAGCGTCTGGACCGGCCAGGCGGTGGCCACCATGAACGCCCAGCTCGAGGACGCCGCCAGCCTCGGGCTTTCGGTCTTCGCCGCCGCCGGCGATTCGCTGGCGACCGACGGGGTGAACGACGGCGCCGCCCATGTCACCTTTCCCGCCTCCAGCCACCGCGCCGTCGGCTGCGGCGGCACCGAGATCACCGTCGCGGGCGGGGTCATCACCGCCGAGACGGTGTGGAACGACGGGTCGAACGGCACCGGCGGCGGCATCAGCGATCTCTTTCCGGTCCCCGCCTTCCAGGCCGGCGCCGGGCTGCCGCCCTCGGTCAACGGCGGGCGCGCCGGGCGGGGCGTGCCCGATGTGGCGGCCGACGCCTCGCCCGCCTCGGGCTATCTCGTCACCGTCGGCGGGCAGGCGATGCTGACCGGCGGCACCAGCGCGGTCGCCCCGCTGTGGGCCGGGCTGGTCGCGCTGGTCAACGCCAAGGCCGGGCACACGGCCGGCTTCTTCCTGCCCGCACTGTACGCCACCCCCGGGCTGACCCGGCAGATCACCACCGGCGACAACCGCCCGGCCGGCTCCGCGCTCGGCTACGACGCCGGCGGACACTGGAACGGCTGCACCGGGCTCGGCGTGCCGGTGGGCGCCGCATTCTTCGCCGCCTTCGGCTGAACCGGAAAACAGGAACGAGGAGGCCTCCGATGGCCAATCCCCCCGCCGACCAGCCCTTCTTCGACCCCACCGCCTACGGCAACGGCCCCGACGATGGCGTGGGCGACACTTCCGAGGCGGCGGCGATCACCCACCACAGCGCGACCGTGGGCGGACGGACGATCGCCTACACCGCGACCGCGGGGCACCTCGTCGCCGTCGATCCTTCGAGCTCGCTGCCCGCGGCCAAGATCTTCTACGTCGCCTTCACCGCCGACGGGGCCGCCAAGGATACCCGCCCGGTCACCTTCTTCTACAACGGCGGCCCAGGCTCCTCCTCGGTCTTCCTGCTGCTCGGCTCCTTCGCGCCGCGCCGCATCGTGACCGACATGCCCGGCTTCACGCCGCCCGCGCCCTACCGGATGGAGGACAACCCCGACAGCCTGATCGATCTTTCCGACCTCGTCTTCATCAACCCGGTCGGCACCGGCTATTCGGCGGCGGTCGCACCGCGCAAGAACCGCGAGTTCTGGGGGGTCGACCAGGACGCCGGCAGCCTCAAGCAGTTCATCAAGCGCTATCTCACCGCCAACGACCGCTGGAATTCGCCGAAATTCCTCTACGGCGAGAGCTACGGGACGGCGCGCAGCTGCGTGCTCGCCTGGGCGCTGCACGAGGACGGCGTCGATCTCAACGGGGTCGGTCTGCAATCCTCCATCCTCGACTATACCAAGGCCGGCAACCCGGCCGGCCTCCTGCCCACCTGGGCGGCGGACGCCTGGTATCACCAGCGGCTCGCGATCACCCCGCCGCCGCCCGCGCTGGCGCCGTTCGCGGTCGCCGTCAGCGCCTTCGCCGATGGCCCCTATGCGGCCGCACTCGCCGCCTTCCCCCACCCCGATCCGGCCACCGTGGCCACGCTCTCGCAGGACATCGGCATCGATACCGCGACGCTGAACGGCTGGAACCTCGATGTGGCGGCGGCGAGCCCCAACGGCACCGCGCTGTTCCTGACCACGCTCCTCGCCGACAAGGGCCTCGCACTCGGCGCCTACGACGGGCGGGTCGCCGGGCTCGATACCGGCATCGCGGCCAGCATCAACCCCAATTCCGGCGGCAACGACCCCACCATGGACGCGGTCACCGGTGTCTATACCGCGATGTGGAACCACTACCTCAACGACGAGCTGAAATTCACCTCCAGCTCCAACTTCACCGACCTCAACGACCAGGCCTTCGCCAACTGGGACTTCCACCACACCGACCCCACCGGGGCGCAGAAGGGCATCGACGCCCAGGGCAACATCATCCTCTATACCGCCGGCGACCTCGCCGCGACGATGCTGCAGAACCCCGACCTCAAGGTGTTCTCGGCCAACGGCTATTTCGATTCCGTCACGCCCTTCCACCAGACCGTGCTCGATCTCGCCGCCATGCCGCTCGGCCCCTCGCCGGTGCGCGCCAATCTGACGGTGCGCTTCTATCCCTCGGGCCACATGGTCTATCTCGACGGCGGCTCGCGCACCGCGCTCAAGCAGGAGCTGGTTCATTTCTACGCCGCCGCCGGCGCCGAGCCGTCCGCCATGGGCCGCATCCGCGCCCTCCAGGCGCGCCCCCGTGGCTGAGCGGGGCGGGGGCGAGGGTGCGCCCGAGCGCCCGGCCGCCCTCCGCGCCGAGGCGGCGGCGGAGCGGCAGAGCAACTATCCCGCGCCCTTCGCCGCGCGGGTCGCCGGGCGGAGCAAGCGCCCGCTCGGCGACCCGTTCGGGCTGACCAATTTCGGGGTCAATCTCACCACGCTGGCGCCGGGGGCTGCGACCGCGCTGCATCACGTGCACACCCGCGAGGACGAGTTCGTCTATATCCTCGCCGGCCGGCCCACGCTGATCACCGACGGCGGCGAGACCCTGCTGGGCCCGGGCGACTGCGCCGGCTTTCCCGCCGGCGGCACCGCGCATCATCTGGAAAACCGCAGTGCGGAGGCGGTGGTGCTGCTCGAAGTGGGCGACCGCACCCCGGGCGACGAGGTGCGCTATCCCGAGGACGATCTGGCGGTGAGGACGGCGGCCGACGGCACCCGCATCGCCACCCGCAAGGACGGCAGGCCCTGGTAGGCCACGCGCGCCGGCCCCCCGGCGGCGTTGGCCTATTCCCGCGCCATCACCCGGTCGACCAGGAAATCGGCGAGGCCGTGGGCGCGGAAGTCCCGGCGCAGGGCGGTTTCGTCATACTCGTCGCGCACCCAGTCGAGGAAGGGTTTGCGGCCTTCGGCCTCGTTGCGGTAGCGCAGGAAGAAGGCGTCGAGAATGCCGGTCCGGGCCTGGCGGACGTGGCCGTAGCGCAGGGAAAGCTGGTCCAGCGCCTGCGCGGCGCTCGCGCCTTCGCCGAGCAGGAAGATGCCGGCGGCGAGCCCCGCCCGGTCGGCGCCGGACTTGCAGTGGACCAGCGCGGGGGCCTGCATGGTGCGGTAGATTTCGGCCAGCCGCAGCACCCGGTCTTTGTGCGGGGCGCCGCGGCTTTCCAGCGCCATGTCGTGGAAGGCGAGCCCGAGCTGCGCCGCCGCCTCGCGCGAGAGCGCGTCCGAGCCGTTCTCGCAGCGGCCACGAAGATTGATCAGCGTGCGGATTCCGTGGCGGCGCGCGGCGGCGCGCAAATTGACGGGCAGCGGATGGTTCGAGCGATAGAGACGCCCCGGCGCCACGGTCGCGAAATTGGTCCAGAACAGGCGCAGGATGCCGTGATCGATGAAGAGGCAGTCGATCCAGGCGCGCGCGCGCCCGCCCGGGCTCTCCAGCCGGCCCCGGTAGATGGTGTCCAAGGCGCGCGCCGCTCAGCCCTGGCGTTCGGCCATCAGCCGCTTGATGCCGGCGATGGCGCGCGCCGGGTTGAGGCCCTTGGGGCAGGTCTCGGTGCAGTTCATGATGGTGTGGCAGCGGTAGAGCTTGAACGGGTCTTCGAGCGCGTCGAGCCGGCGCCCGGTGGCCTCGTCGCGCGAATCGACGATCCAGCGGTAGGCGGCGAGCAGGAGGGCGGGGCCGAGGTAGCGGTCCCCGTTCCACCAGTAGCTCGGGCAGGCGGTGGAGCAGCAGAAGCAGAGGATGCACTCCCACATGCCGTCGAGCTTCGCCCGCTCCTCCTTGCTCTGGCGCCGCTCGGCGTCGGGCGGCGGGGGAGTGTCCGATTGCAGCCAGGGCTCGATGCTCTGGAGCTGGGCATAGGGCTGGGCGAGATCGGGGACGAGATCCTTCACCACCGGCATGTGCGGCAGCGGGTGGATGTTGACGTCGTCCTTGACCTCCTCGATCGGCTTGAGGCAGGCGAGCGTGTTGGTGCCGTCGATGTTCATCGCGCAGCTGCCGCAGATTCCCTCGCGGCAGGAGCGGCGGAAGGTCAATGTCGGGTCGATCTCGTTCTTGATCTTGATCAGCGCGTCGAGGACCATCGGCCCGCAGGCGTCGAGGTCGAGCTCGTAGGTGTCGGTGCGCGGGTTCTCGCCGGCATCGGGGTCCCAGCGGTAGACGCGGAAGCTCTTGACGCGCTTCGTTCCCGGCGCGGCCTTGAAGCTCTTGCCGGGCTGGAGGCGGCTGTTGGCGGGCAGGCGGAAATGGGCCATCGCGTGCTCCTGGCTCCTGCGTTCAGACGCGCTTGATCACGCCGATGAGGGCGAGCAGCACCACCGCGCCCAAGGTGGCGCCGAGGATGCTCCCGACGATGCCGCCGGCGATGAAAATGCCGAGCGCGCGCAGCACGAAGCCGCCGACCACGGCGCCGATGATGCCGACGACGATGTTGCCGAGCAGACCGAAGCCGTGTCCGCGCACGATCACGCCGGCGAGCCAGCCGGCGACCGCGCCGATCAGGAGTGCGATGATCAGTGCCATCAATAGACCCTCTTCCTGGGTGGAAAGACCGAAACCTCGCTGGTCAGCGTGCGCATGCGCACCGGACGATAGCCGAGCTTCACCTCCGCGCCGGCTTCGAGCCAGGCGAGGCTGTGCTTCATCCAGTTCGCGTCGTCGCGCTCGGGGAAGTCGTCATGGGCATGGGCGCCGCGGCTTTCGGTGCGCGCCTCCGCGCTGACGATGGTGGCGAGCGCATTGGCCATGAGGTTTTCCAGTTCCAGAGCCTCCATCAGATCGGAGTTCCAGATCAGGCTGCGATCGGCGACCGAGACATCGGCGAGCCCGCCGGCCAGTTCCTTCACGTTCGCGACCCCTTCGCGCAAGCTCGCCGAGGAGCGGAACACCGCAGCGTGGGTCTGCATCGTCTTCTGCATGGCGAGCCGCAACTCGGCCACCCGGGTGCGCCCCTTGGCGTGGCGCGTGCGGTCGAGCCGCTCCACCGCGGCCTCGCCCGCTTTCGCCGGCAAGGGGGGAAGCTTCTGGCCGGGCCTTACGA
>DAHWFB010000063.1 GCA_027326105.1 Acetobacteraceae bacterium | reverse complement strand
CTCGCGCGCATGCAGGCCGCCGGTGCCCGCGCCGTCACCATCCCCGAGTGCGGCCACGCCCCGGCGCTGGTCGATCCGCTGAGCCAGGGCGCGATCGCGGAATTCCTCGCCGGGTGAGCGGCGGCCGGGAAAAAGGCCAGGCCAGGGCTCCGCCCTGGGCCCGCCCCCGCTGGAAGAAGACCCCCGCTAGAAGTAGACGTGCGCCCCGGCCAGCCGGAGCACCAGCACGGTGACCAAAACCGCGATCACCACGGTCCCGAGAATCCAGCGCAGCCACATGTAGCCCGCCGGCACCAGCCCCAGGCGCCGCGCCCGCGCCTCGGCCGCCAGCGTGGCGAGGAACCCACCGATCAGCAAGCCCAGGCCGAGCTCCCCCGAAACGCTGCGCGCGAGGAGCAGAGCGGCCCAGCCGGCGAGGGCGGGAAGGGTGCCGAGCAGCAGCCGCCGCCCGTCGTAGCGTGTGCCCCCGGCGTGGCCGGGTGGCGGCTCCTGGAGAACGAAGCCCCAATGCACCCCGCCGAGGAAGGAAAGGATGACCGCGCCATACCCGAGCAGCGCCGCGAAACCGGCCCCCGCCAGCCCGGCGCCGGCATCGAGCGCCGCCAGTCCGCAGGCGATGAACGGCACCACCCCGGCCAGCCCGAGCACCACCGCCAGGGGGTGAAGCCCGCGCATCAGCCCACCTCACGCCCGCCGGCGGGCGATTCGGCCGCGCCCGCGCCGGGCACCCGGCGGCGGGCCGCCGCAGGGTGGCGCGCTCTCGTGGCAAGGGTGAAAAAAGGCGCCGGACCTTCGCCCGGCGCCCGTTCGCATGCTTCGAGCCTCATCCGGGACTGCCATCTCCGTGCATGCCATCTCCGGGCATGCCAACTCGGGGCGTGCCTCGGCCGGGCGGCTCCGGCCGCCGGGTCAAGCCCGCAGCGCTTCCGCTTCCGCCTCGGGAAGGCGCCAGCGCGGCACGGTTCCGCCGATGGCGATCTCGATCGCCCGTGTCCCCGGCGCGATCCGCAGCCGGGCACGGCCGTCGGTCCAGCGCCAGCTGCGTCCTTCCGAGGATTCGAGACCATGCAGCCCGCCCAGCCATTCCGACCCGTCGAGGGCGACCGCGCGCCAGCCGGCCTCCCCCTCCACGGCGACCGCGGTGAGCGCGACCCCGAGCGAGCGCCGGTCGTCCGGGGAGGGCTGCACCTCCGCCGGAACCGAGGCGCCGGACAGCAGGGTGATTTCCTCCGCCGCCGGCAGCGCGAAGCGGATCCGCCCGGGGGCCACCTCGGTGCCCGCGACCGGGGCTCCGTCCGCGAGCAGGCGCAATGCCGGGTCGTGATCGAGCACGAAGCCCGCGGCGAGCACCCGCTCCAGCAGCCGGGCCCGCACCGCGGCTACCCGCGGCCCGTCCACGGCCAGCGGCGCGCAGGCATTGTCCCAGCTTTTCGCCGCGAAATCCGGGTGCAGCACGGCGAACAGACCGCCGTTGGTGAAGCAGTTGCGGTTGCCGGTGTCGAGGTAGGATTCGGCGGCGGCACCTTCCGCGAGCAGGATGTCGTGGCTTTCCAGCTCGACGTGGAAATAGCTCGCCTCCCGCGCCGCGTCGTCCTGGACGATGGTGGCACCGTTCACCAGCACCTTGGCCGGGATCAGCACGCCGTCGAGGAACAGCGCATGGTCGGGGGAGACCACCAGTTCCCGGTGCGGCACGTTCTCGCCCAGCGCGCCGCGGGCGATGCGCACCGGGCGCACCTTCTCGGGGGCGGGGTGGCCGGTGATATCGACCCGCCGCCGCCCGATCCAGCGGATCGGCTTCAGCGCGGTGCCCTGGCCGGAGAGGGTCACCACCGGCTCGCCCACTTTCAGATCCTCGACCGCGACCTCCCCGCGCCGGGTCAGGACGCGGGTGCCCGCCGCAAAGCAGGGCTGGCCGAGCGAAATGTCGGTGCCGCCGCTGCCGTCGCTGGTCAGCACGAAATCGGGGGTGAACCCGGACGCGAACTTGAAGTCGAGGCTGCCGACGGCGGCGTTGCCGTCGTAGAGCACCAGCAGCCCGTTGGCGCTGTTGTAGGAGGTGCTGGTGACATCCACGCCCTGCGCATCGATCACGTCGGTGACGGCGAAATTGGTGATGCGCGGGGAACTGCCGAAATTGAAGTGGATGTTCGCCTGGTTCAGGTCGAGCGTGGCGTGCGTGCGGGCGAAATCGATGATCGAGTTCGCCATCAGGGCGGCCTGGTCGGTCTCCAGCGCCAGCGTCGCCCCTTGTCCGATCGCGAAATTGGTCTGGTAGGAGACCAGCGCTTCATCGATGGTCAGGGAGGCGGCGGCGAGCACCCCGATGGTGCCCTGGTTGGTCACCGTCGCGGTGGTGATCGCCACGCCGGAATGGACCGCGAAGAGCACCTTCGCCCGCGCGGTCAGCAGTTCCGAGAAACTGCCGGAATTGCTCTCCGTGAAGGTGCCGTTCACGTATTGCAGCACCGGGGCCGGGATCAAAAGCGGCGAAGAATACTGGTCCGCGCCGTGGTGGCCGTGGTCTTCGCTCATCTCTCTCCGCCCTCAGGGTTCCAGGACCGCCGGGCGATACCGGGCAGTCCACCGCTGCACGCATCACGAAAGCTGACAAAGGGTAAACGGATCGCCCCACCCGCGCAAGAAAAAATCCGCTACACCCGGCCCGCAAAACCGCAACGCCTCCAAAAATTCATAACGCCCGCCAGGGTTTGCCCGCCCGGACCGGGTGGGTCGTCCGGGCCGCACCGATCAGTAGCGCCGCAGCAGGGCCACCAGCCGCCCCTGGACCTGCACCCGCTCGGCCGGGAAGATCCTGGTCTCGTGGCGCGGGTTGGCGGGCTCCAGCGCGATCGAGGCGCCGCGCCGGCGCAGCCGCTTCAGGGTGACCTCGTTGCGGTCGATCAGCGCGACCACGATCTGCCCGTTCTCGGCGGTGTCGCCCTTGCGGATGATCACCGTGTCCCCGTCCAGGATGCCCGCCTCCACCATCGAATCGCCGGCCACCTCGAGTGCGTAGTGCTCCCCGTTGCCGAGCAGTTCGAGCGGCACCGCGATCTCCGCCCCCTGGTCGCGCAGCGCCTCGATCGGCAGGCCGGCGGCGATCCGCCCGTAGAGCGGCAGATGCACCGAGCCGGCCTCGTTGGCCGCCCGCACGCCGGGCAGCCGGGTGCTGAAATCACCGCGGATGACGTTGGGGCTGAACCCGCCCGCCCCCGGCTCGCCCTCCCCGGCCACCAGCGCCCCGGGCTCGGGCACCCTGGGCTCGGGCGCCCCGGGCTCGGCCGCGACGGCGGGCGCCGGCGGCGGAACATAGGGCGCCACCCCGGCGGGAAGCTGCACCACCTCGAGCGCCCGCGCCCGGTGGCGGCGGCGGCGCAGGAAGCCGCGGTCCTCGAGCGCCATGATCAGCCGGTGGATCCCGGACTTGGACCGCAGGTTGAGCGCGTTCTTCATCTCCTCGAAACTCGGTGAGAATCCGGTGCTGCGCAGATGCTGGTCGATGAATTTGAGGAGTTCGAGCTGTTTGCGGGTGAGCATCCGGCATCCTTCCCTGACGGCCGGGCCACGATCACCCGGCGCGATCCTTCCCGGGCTGGAACGATTTCGGCCCGGTTCGGAACAAAGCAATAACCGGGGACTTGATATGTTCCTTCCGGGCTCGCGTCAAGCGAAAGAATCCATCCCGCCCGTCAGATGCCGAGATTCGAGAAGCGCAGCACGGGAACCTCGGCGCCGGGCGCGAGCGCGGGCGCGTCGGCAGGGCGGAAGAGCAGCCCATCAGCCTCGGCCAGCAGCCGCTGGAGAGAGGAATCCTGGCGCGCGAACGGGGTGACGGTGAGCCGCCCCGCCGCGTCGTGCTCCAGCCGCGCCCGCAGATGGTCGGCGCGGCGGTCGTTGGCGGGAAGCGGCGCGCCCAGCAGCGCGGTTTCCATCGGCAGCGCCCAGCCCGTCTCCCCGGCCAGCCGGGCCAGGGCGGGGAGCAGGAACAGGGTGGCGCAGACCAGGGCGGAAACCGGGTTGCCCGGCAGGCCGAGCAGCGGCACCCCCGCCACCCGCCCGTGCATCAGGGGCTTGCCCGGCCGCATCGCGACCTTCCAGAAGTCGAGCGCGAGGCCGCGCCGCGCCAGCCCTTCGCGCACCAGGTCATGGGCGCCCACACTTGCGCCTCCGGTGGTGACCAGGAGATCCACCGCGCCGAGTCGCTCGGTCGCGGCGGCGATCGCCTCGACGTCGTCGGGCACGATCGGCAGCACCCGCGCCTCGCCCCCGGCGGCGCCGACCAGGGCGGCCAGGGCGTGGGAATTGGAACTGACGATGCCGCCCGCCGGCACCTCCTCCCCGGGCAGGGCGATCTCGTCGCCGGTGGCGAGAACAGCCACCACCGGGCGCCGATGCACCGCGATCCAGGGATGGTCGGCGGCGGCGGCGAGGCCCACGTCGCGCGCGGTGAGCCGCCGCCCGGGCGCGAGCAGCCGCTCGCCGGCGGCGAAATCCTGCCCGCGCGGGCGGACGTGCTGGCCCGGGCGCACGCTCTCGCCCACCCGCACCTCGCCCCCCTCGCGCGCCGCGTCCTCCTGGATCAGGACGGCGTCCGCCCCCTCCGGCAGCAGCGATCCGGTGAACACCGCGACCGTCTCGCCGGGCTCGATCCGGCCTGCGAACGGGTGCCCCGCCGGGGCACTGCCGACCAGCCGCAGCCGCGCGCCCGCCGCCGCCGCGGCGGCCCGCACCGCGAACCCGTCCATCGCGGAGACGTCCGCCGGCGGCTGGGTGCGCCGGGCCAGCACCGCCCCCGCGAGCACCCGCCCGCAGGCGGCGGCGAGCGGCACCATCTCGGTCCCGGTCGGGCGCAGCGGCGCCAGGATCCGCGCCCGCGCCTCCTCGATGGCGATCATCGCCGCCCGCTCACCGCGCGACGAACGTCCCCGAGGCGCCGCCCGACTTGCGCAGCAGCCGCAGCCCCTCGATGCGCATGGCGCGATCGACCGACTTCATCATGTCGTAGATGGTCAGCGCCGCCACCGCCGCCGCCGTCAGCGCCTCCATCTCCACCCCGGTCCGCCCGGTGGTGCGCGCGCTGGCGGTGATCTCCACCGTGCCCGCCGCGGCGTCGGTGGTGAATTCGACGCTCAGCGCCTCGAGCGGCAGCGGATGGCAGAGCGGGATGAGATCGGCGGTGCGCTTGGCCGCCATGATCCCGGCGATGCGCGCCACCCCCAGCACGTCGCCCTTGCGGGCGCCGCCGCCGAGGATCAGCATCAGCGATT
>DAHWFB010000051.1 GCA_027326105.1 Acetobacteraceae bacterium | reverse complement strand
ACCGCGTCGATCGCCTGCAGCGTGGTCTGGCGGAAGCTGTAGGAGGAGACCGACGCGTTCTCGGCGTAGAGCGTGTTCTGGGCCACGGTGTCGGTCAGCCGGGTCGCGACGCCGGTGCGCACCCCCATCGGAATGCTGGCGACATCCGTGCTTTGCTGCGGCAGAACCTCGCTGGCGTATCCAGGAGAGTTGGCGTTGGCGACGTTCTGCGAGACGATGTCGAGCTGGAGGTTGATGTTGGCGAGCCCGCTCGAGGCGATTGCCAGCGCGCCGGAGAGACCCATGGACGTGCCTCCTGGCCCGCGTCGCCGCTACTGCACCATGTTGATGACCGAGGTCACCATCTGCTGGGCGGTGGTGACCACCTTGGTCCCGGCGGTGTAGGCGGTTTGCGCAATGATGAGCTTGTTGAACTCGGTGGCGATATCGACGTTGGAGCTCTCCACCGAACCGGAGACGAGATTGCCGGCGCCGTTGGTGTTGGCGACCTGCGCGTTGGCGGTGCCGGACGCCTGGGTCGCGGTGAAGGCCTGGCCGTTCTGGTTCTGCAGCGCGTCGGGAGCGTTGAAGGTGATGACCGGCACCTGGGCGATGGTACGGGACTGGCCGTTGTTGTAGTTGACCACTACCGACCCGTCGTTCTGGACGGTGACGCTCGAGAAACTGCCGGCCGCCACGCCGTTCTGGGTGATGCCCTGCACGCTGTATTGGGTGCCGGCATACTGGGTCACGCCGCTCGGCGAGCCGTAGCTGCCGAGGCCGAGCTGGATGGTCTGGTTGCCGTTGCCGAAATTGGCAGTGAAATCGAGCGTCGCGGGCGTGTTGGTGGCGAACGCCGAGGTGGTGACGGTGCCGGTGGCGCCGTTGATCGTGCCGATCGTTCCCGGCGGTACGCCGTTGGTGCCGAAGGCGACGTTGGCGCTGCCGAGGGTGCCCGGCGGGGTGCCGTTGGTGGCATCGGGCGCCTGGACCGCCACCGTCCAGTTGTTGGGCGAGGTCTGGGTCCAGGTGAGGTTGACGGTGTGCAGCGTGCCGAGTGCGTCATAGACCTGGATCTGCGAGGCAACGGGTGCACTGTTCGCTGGTGTGGCCGGGAGGTTCGCCGACAGCGTCATCTGCGTCGTCGCCACCGGGTTGTAGCTCGACTGCGAGACCTGGATCGGCGCGAGCTGGGTCTGGTTGGCGATGCCGGTGGTGGAATCGACGGGCCAGCCCTGGAGAAACTCGTTGGCGTCGTTGACCAGGTAGCCTTGCGAATTCATCGAGAAGTTACCGTCGCGCGTGTAGTACTGCTGCTGGCTGAACGAGGGCTGGCCGTTCACGGTGCCGGCCTGTTCGCTCACCGCGAAGAACCCCTGGCCGGCGATGGCGAGCCCGAGCGGGTTCGAGACCTGGGTGATCGTGCCCTGCACGCTGTTCTGATAGGCGGGGAGGGCGACGACGGAGCCGGGCTGGTTGTTGGTCGCCGTGCTCGAGGTCAGAAAGTCCTGGAAGTTGGTGCCGATGTCCTTGTAACCGACGGTCTGGCTGTTGGCGATGTTCTCGCTGATGTTGCCGAACGCGTCAGACTGCGCGTTGAGGCCGCTGATGGCCGTGTTCATGGCGCCAAGAATGGACATGTCGTTCTCCTCGGTCACTGCAGGAAGGCGGACGGCACCCCGCCATCCGGTTTCGCCCGCGGATCGGGCGAAAGGACGAAGGCCGGCCGAACGCCTCGGCTTGCCAGAAGTGTGAAGCAGGAAGCATGCCAGCGCGGCGGCGGGCGGGCAGACGGGGATTTGCGTGGGTTGGCGCCAGCGCTTGCCCCCGTGGTGGCTCCCGGGCGGCAGGAATTGCCGGGCGCATCCTGCCGGGCGGCGGGAGCGGAGGGGCCGGATCCGTGGGCGCGGGCGCTGGCCCGATCCTTGCTGGCAAGGGGCATGCGGGTGCTTTCCCGCTCCGGCTGCGGCCGGGCGCGTGCCAGCCGACCCCAGGCCGCTGCGACCGAATCGCACGCCCTGCGGTGACCAGGAGCCATGATGGAGCCTTCTCCCGCCCGCCTCGCCGCCGCACCCCCCGCCTCGCCGGCGGTACCGCCCGCCGTCACCGGGCAGGGGGCTCCCGCGCAGGCACGGGCCGCGGGAGCCCCCTGTCCGATGCCGGCGGCGCCGCGATTCGCCGACTTCCTGGCCGCTCCGGCCGCGAAGACCACTGTGCCCGGGACTGGCCGCACCGCGTCACCGTCGGGTTCGCCCGTGCTGCCGGCGGGCGGCGAGCCGGCAATATCGGCCGCTGCCGCGCTTGCGGCGGTGCCGTTGTCCGCTTCCGCTCCCGCGGCGACGGCGGAACCGCCGCCACAACCCATTGCCGCCGGCGCTCCGCAAACTACGACCCCGCCAGCCGCTACCCCATCGGCCGCACGCGCGTCCTCCGCGCTCGGCTCCGCGGCCGTGCTGCCACCGGATGGTTCGGCGCCCACCGCTGCGACGGGCGGGACCGCGCCACCCTTGCCGGAACCGCCGGCGATCCCGACGCGGGCAGGGGCAGGCGCCGGTCCCGCCCGGCAGCCGCCGTCCGCAGCCCCGCCGTCCGCAGCCCCGCCGTCCGGCACGCCGCAACCGGCGGCAGCTGGCGCGCCTGCCACGTCCACCGCGCCTGCTCCGGGCAGCGTCGCGCCGAGCCGACCCGCCACCTCCGGCGCGAACTCCCATCATCCTGCGCCCGTCCGCGCCTCGACGAGCCCTGTCCCGGCGGCTGCGGCGGGGGGCGCCCGCACTGCCGCCCCATCGCCAGCGCTGACCCCGCCAGCTTCGGCGCCGGTTTCTGTGCCGGGTTCCGTGCCCTCCATGCCGCTGGCGGCCGCTGATCCCCATGGGTTGCCCGCGGCCGGCCCGGTGGCACGATCCGCTCCCTCCGCGGGACAGGCGGCGCCCGCGGTGGCCGCACTCGCGCCCACGATCGTCGCGGCGGCAGCGGTCGCCTTGCCAATCCCGCCTGCTCCGGTGACGGCGGCACGAGGCGGCGCGGCGTCCGCCATCGTGGTGACGGGAAGCAGGGTGACGGGCACGGCGGGAGGGTCGGCGGCCACCGGTGGCGGGGATGTCTCCGCCGCGCCCACCCACCCGCTGGGCACGGGGGCGACGCCAGGCCCACCGCTGCCTGGTCTGCCTGCTTCGACCGCCCGCAACGCCGCTGCCACCGGACCTGCCGCCCCGGCGCCGGCGACCGGCGAAGCGGCGGCACGGGCGCCGCTTCCCCCCTCGCCAGGGGTTGGCGTGACCGCGGCCTCCGCCGCCACCGCGTCCCGTGTGCTGCCCTCGCCGGACGCACCCTCGGCAGCGCCGTCTGCCGCGATGGCGTTGGCGCCGGCGGGCTTCGCCCTCGCCAACGCCGGAGCATTGCCCGCCGCCCAGATGCCGGCACCGGCGGTGCCGGCGGCGGCAACCCCCGCAGCGGCCTCCCCTTCCGCCCTGCCGGTCGCGACGCAGCTTGCGCCCGCGGTCGTCGCTATCGTGCGCGGCGCCGGGCAGGCGGCGGCCCACCTCACCGTCACCCTCGCGCCGGCGGAACTCGGGCGGGTGCAGGTCAGCCTGCACCAGACCGCCGACGGCGGAACCCGGATGGTGCTGAGCGCCGAACGGCCGCAGACCTTGCAGCTCCTGCAGCGTGACCAGCAGCAGTTGCACCAGGCGCTCGACCAGGCCGGGCTTCCCGCCGCCGGCCGCAGCCTCGACTTCCAGCTAGCGCCTTCCGGCCAGGACAGGTTCGCGGGCCAGGGGCGCGCGCCGGGAGAGGCGGGCGGCGACGGACGGCCTCCGCGGCGGGGCGGCTTCGCGACCCCGGCGGCGACGGACGGCGGCAGCGTTCTTGCCACCGGCTGGGTGCGCGGAGGCGTCGATGTTCTCGCCTGACCGCCCGCCGGAACCTACCCATTTCAGAAATTTTCCTGCTATCGACGGAGCATACCCATGAGCCTCGCCTCGGTCACTGTGCAGCAGAACAATGCGCTCGCCGCCGCCAATGCCGCGGCGGCCGGGCTCACCCCCGCCTCTGCGGCCGGCGCGAGCGGCGCCGCCGCGGCGGCGGCCGCGGGCGCTAGCGCCTCGGGCACGGGCGCGAGCGCGGCGGCGGCGACGACGGGAGCCAACGCGCTCACCTCGCTGTCCAGCAACTTCAATGATTTTTTGCAGTTGCTGATGACCCAGCTCAAGAACCAGGACCCTTCGAGCCCGCTCGATACCAACCAGTTCACCAGCGAACTGGTGCAGTTCTCCAGCGTCGAGCAGCAGATCAATACCAACTCGAGCCTCAGCCAGCTCATCCAGCTCACCCAGGCGGGCGATCTGATCCAGGGCTCTTCGATGCTGGGCAGCCAGGTGCAGGTGAGTTCCAGCCAGATCCCGCTGCAAAGCGGCAAGGGGACGGTGCAGTTCACCACCCAGACCGCCGAGCCGGTGGCGATCGCGGTCTATGGGCCGACCGGGCAGCAGATCTACGACGCCGCGCTGACCTCGACGCCGGGCGCCAACACCTGGACCTGGAACGGCACCGACAGTTCGGGGAACCCGGTGCCGGACGGTGCGTACAAGATCGCGGTGATCGGCGCCAACCCGGACGGTTCGACCGCCGCCATCCCGTTCACCGTGGGCGGCACCGTCACCGGCGTGACCAACAGCAACAACGCGGTGCAATTGCAGCTCGGCGGGCTTGCGGTGCCGTTCAGTTCGGTGCAGTCGCTCAACAGGGGCTGACCGCATGGGGCGGGCGGGTATCGCGCGGCGGCGCACTGCGCTACTTGCGCCGGCATGGTGTTCACCCGCGAACTCCCCTGGGTTGATCCTCTCGCCGCGGCGATGGTGTGGGTGGGAGAGCCGGTCTGGGCGCTGCTCGACAGCGCGGGGCCGGTCTCGGAGCGGGCGCGATGGAGCTACCTCGCGGTCGATCCGTTCGCCACGATGGTGTCGCGCGACGGGCGGACATGGATCGACGGACGGGCGGTTCCGGCCGATCCGTTCCGCGCGCTCGAGATCCTCCTCGCCCGCCACCGGGGCGCGCGAGAGGCACTCACCGCCCCGTTTGCGGCGCCGTTTGCGGGCGGGGCGGTAGGGTTCTTCGGCTATGAGACTGGGCGCTTCTGCGATCGCCAGCCCGCCGCGCGTGCCGCCGCCACCGGCGTGCCAGAGTGCTGCTTCGGCTTCTACGACAGTGTGATCGCCTTCGACCGCACCGGACGGCGGGTCTTTCTGCTGTGCGCTGCGCTCGACCTACCCGAGCGCGCCCCGCCCGCGGTGCGCGCCGAGCGGATCGCAGCAAGCCTCGCGGCGCTGTGCCCGCCGGCGGACCCGCTGCTGCCGACGCATACGTGGCGGGCCGAGATGCCGGAGGCCGCCTATCGCGCGCGCGTCGCGCGGGTGGTGGGCTATATCCGCGCGGGCGACATCTTTCAGGCCAATTTCACCACCCGCTTCAGCGCGCCGCGCGGCGGGATCGCGGCCTTCGACCTCTATCGCGCGCTGCGCCGGGAAAGCCCGGCGCCCTTCGCTGCCTTCCTCGCCTGCGGCGACGACTTTGCGCTCGCCTCTGCTTCGCCCGAGCGCTTCCTGCGGCTCGACCGCGAGGGGCGGGTGCAGACGCGGCCGATCAAGGGCACCCGGCCGCGTCGGGCCGACCCCGCTGCCGATGCCGCCGAGGCACGAGCGCTGGTGGCGAGTGCGAAGGACCGGGCGGAGAATCTGATGATCGTCGATCTCCTGCGCAACGATCTCGGCCGGGTGGCGGCGATCGGCTCGGTTGCGGTGCCGCAACTCTGCGGGCTCGAGAGTTTCGCCAGTGTCCATCACCTGGTCTCCGCGATCGAGGCGCGGCTGCGGCCGGGGCTGGGCGCGGTCGATCTCCTGCGGGCGAGCTTTCCCGGCGGCTCGATCACCGGCGCACCCAAGATCCGGGCGATGGAAATCATCGCCGAACTCGAACCCTCTCGGCGCGAGGCCTATTGCGGCACGATCGCCTGGATCGGCTTCGACGGGGCGATGGACAGTTCCATCGTCATCCGCACGCTGATGGTCGGCGCCGAGGAGATCGTCGCCCAGGCGGGCGGCGGGATCGTGGCCGATTCGGATCCCGCGGCGGAATACGCGGAAATGCGGGTGAAGATCGCGCCGCTGCTGCGCGTGCTCGGCGGCACGATCACCTGAGCGGCGGAGGAAGGGCGCGCGGAGCGATCATTCTGGAAGGCATCATTCTGCTGGACTCGGGGCGACGAACCGTGTTCGTTATCGCAAAAGCAAGCGGCCCGCGGTTTGCCGCCGGGCGAGGGAAGAGGGGAACCCATGAAGGCCGACTGGAAACGCATCGATCTGCTGCGCCGCAACGCGAGCGAACTCGAGGCGGACGCGATCGAACAGTACCTCACCGGCAACGTCGGGCGGCGCGAACTGTTGCGCTACGGCGCGACCATCGGCATGTCGGGTGCGGTGCTCGCGACCCTCGGGCTGGTGCCGGAAACCACCCCGCGCGCGCAGGCCGCGCCCGCCAACCAGACCATCCGGGCCGGGATCGAGGTGCCGGCCTCGGCGGTCGATCCGGTGACGACGGGGGACGCCGGCGGCCTCTGCATGCTTCAGCAGGTGGGCGAGTTCCTGTGCATCGACGGACCCGACCTTGTGCTGCGCCCTGCACTCGCGACCAGTTGGAAGCCGAACGCGAAAGGGGATGTCTGGACCTTTTCGCTCCGCCAGGGCGTGAAGTTCCACGACGGGCGGCCGATGACGGCGGACGATGTGGTGGCGACGTTCGACCGGCTCGCCAACCCAAAGAACGCCTCCAACGCGCTCTCGGCCTTCAAGGGCGTGCTCGCGGTCGGCGGCACCAGGAAGGTGGACGATCATACCGTCGCGTTCCACCTCGACGCGCCCAATGGCAACTTCCCCTATTACACCTCCTCCGACAACTACAACGCGATCATCATCCCCGCCGACTTCAAGGGCGACTACGAAAAGAGCTTCATCGGTACTGGGCCTTTCAAGCTCGAGAAATACACCGCCAAGGTTGGCGCCTCGTTCACCCGCTTCGACGGCTACTGGGGGCCGAAGGCGCTGCCCGCACGTACCGAATTCACCTTCTACCAGGGCATGCAGTCCAAGGTGCTGGCCTTGCAGGGTCGGCAGGTGGACATCATCGTCCCGGTGGCGGTGCAGGGCGGGCAGGCGATCCTGCATGACCCGCGCTTCCAGATCATCCGCCTGCGCAGCGCGGCACACGAGCAGGTGCACATGCGCACCGACATGGGCGCGCTGCGCGACAAGCGGGTGCGCCGCGCCATCGCGCTTTCGCTCGACCGCAAGGGGCTGGTGGCCGGCCTGTTCCAGGGGCTTTCGGATCTCGGCAACGACAGCCCGTTCGCGCCGGTGTTTCCCTCCACCAACACGTCCGTGCCGCAGCGCACACAGGACATCAAGCAGGCCAAGGAATTGCTCGCAGCGGCGGGGCATGCCAAGGGGGTGAACATCAAGCTCACCACCGAAAAATACATCGAGATCCCGGACTACGCGGTTCTGATCCAGAACTTCGCCAAGGCGATCGGGGTGAACATCACCCTCAAGGTCGAAAGCCAGAGCGCTTATTACGGCAAGGCGGTGTTTGGCCAGTCGGACTGGCTCGATTCCGAGATGGGCATCACCGACTATGGCCACCGTGGCGTACCCAACGTGTATCTCGCGGCTCCGCTGAAGAGCGACGGCACCTGGAACGCGGCCCATTTCAAGAACCCGACGTACGACCGGCTGGTCGCCAGCTATGTGGCCGCACTCGATCTTGCCGGGCAGCGTGCGGTCTCGAAGGAGATCGAGACGCTGCTGCTCGACGAGACGCCGGTGATCTTCGGCTATTTCTACAATTATCTCTCGGCGGCGGTGAAAGGGCTCAAGGGCGCGCAGCCGACCGCGATGGCGCAGCTCTTCCTGCAGAATGCGACACTCTCCTGATCCGGGTGGCCGGCGCGGGCGCGCCGGCGGTGGCGGGCGGGTAGGTTAGGACGATGTCGGGCTTGCGCTTCGTTCTACGGCGCGTCGCGCTTTCTCTGGTGACCCTTTGGCTGCTCAGCGTCATCGTTTTTCTCGGCGCGCAGGTGCTGCCCGGAGACGTGGGGCGCGCCATTCTTGGCCCGCTCGCCGACCCGCGGGCGGTGGCGGCGCTCGATCACAAACTCGGCGTCGATCGGCCGCTGCTGGTCCAGTACTGGGACTGGTCGAGCCATTTCGTGACCGGCGACATGGGGCGCTCGCTGGTCTATCGCCAGCCGGTCGGGCCATTCCTGGCGGCCGCGCTGGCGAACTCGCTCAAGCTCGCGGCCATCGCCTTCCTGCTGGTGGTGCCACTCGGCATCTTCGGCGGCGTGGTGGCGGCGATGAACGTCGGCCGCGCGCTCGATCGCATCATCACCGTCACCGGGCTTTCGATGACGGTGGTTCCGGAGTTCGTCTCTTCCATCGTGTTGATCCTGATCTTCGGCGTGTGGCTCGAATGGCTGCCGGTTTCTGCCTCCTGGCGCGAAGGCGCGGGCGCGTTCACGCAGTTCCGCCATCTCCTGCTGCCGGCGGTTCCGCTGGTGTTGGTGCTGTTCGGCTATATCGCGCGCATGGCGCGGGCCGGCACCGTGGAGGCGCTCGATGCCGACTATACCCGCACGGCGGTGATGAAGGGCCTGCCGTTTCGCACCGTGGTGTGGCGCCATGTGCTGCCCAACGCGCTTCTGCCCACCATCACGGTGATCGCGACGCAGATGGGCTATCTCATCGGCGGGCTGGTGGTGGTGGAAACCGTGTTCCACTACCAGGGCATCGGCAGCCTGATCTACAACGCAGCCAAGGCCAAGGATTTTCCCATGCTGGAGTCGGGCGTCCTGATGATCGGCGTGGTCTACACCATTGCCACTCTGATTGCGGACGTGCTCTATTCCCTGCTCAATCCGCGCATCCGCTTCGGGGGGCGGGAATGAGCGAGGTCACGACAGCTTCGGTTGCGGTGGAGACACTGCGCACGGTACGGCGTGAGCGGCTGCGCGTCATTCTGCGTTCTCCCACATTTCTCGCCGGCGCCATCCTGGTCGGATTCTGGATCCTGTGCGCGCTGGTTGGCGCCGCGGTGGTTCCGGTCGATCCCTACGCCACCGACCTTCTGCACGAATTGGCACCCCCTTCGGCAGCGCACTGGTTTGGCACCGACCAGTTGGGGCGGGACGTGTTCTCGCGCGTCATCGTCGGCGCCCGGGACATCCTGACGGTAGCACCGCTCGCCACCCTGCTCGGCACCACCCTCGGCACCGCGCTCGGGCTCGTCACCGGCTATTTCGGCGGCATCGTGGACGAAACCATCAGCCGGCTGATCGAGGCGGTGCTCGCGCTGCCGCTGATCGTCGTCGCCCTGCTCGCGCTCGTTGCCATCGGCGCCTCGGATTCGACCGTGGTGGTGGTCATCGGCCTGGTCTTCACGCCGGTGATCTCGCGCACCGTGCGCGCGGCGGTGCTCGCCGAACGCTCGCTCGATTATGTCTCGGCGGCGGAACTGCGCGGCGAGGGCTCGCTTTACATCATGTTCGTGGAGATCCTGCCCAACGTCGTCCCCCCCATCCTGGTGGAGACCACGGTGCGCCTCGGCTACGCGATCTTCGCTGTCGCTTCCTTGAGCTTTCTTGGCTTCGGCATCCAGCCGCCATCGGCCGACTGGGGGCTGACCATTGCCGACAACTACGGACTGATCGACGGTGGCTTCTGGTGGACGGTGACGTTTCCCGCCATCGCCGTCGCTTCGCTCGTGGTCGGTGTCAATCTGCTCGCCGACGGACTTTCCAAGGCACTCGCGGAATGAATGTCGCTACCCCGCCCGACGCACTCGCCGCCGAAGGGCTCGATGTCTGCTACCGCGTGCGCGGACGGGACCGGGTGGTGCTGCGCGGGCTCGACTTCCGCATCCGCCGCGGCGAATCCTTCGGCCTGGTCGGGGAATCGGGCTGCGGCAAATCGACTGTCGCGCTCGCCGCCACCCGCTACCTGCCGCGCAATGGCCGCGTCAGCGGCGGCCGAGTGCTGATCGACGGGCGGGACGTGCTCGAACTCGACAATGCCGAACTCCGCCGCCTGCGCGCCCACAGTGTCGCGATGGTCTATCAGGAGCCGGCGAAGGCACTCAATCCCTCGATGCCGATCGGGCGGCAGGTGGCGGAAGTATTCGAGGTACTCGGCAGCCCGCGCCGGGAAGCGCTGGAGAAGGCCCGCGCGATGCTCGGGCGCGTGCGTATCGCCGATCCGGCGAGCGTGATGGTGCGCTACCCGCACCAACTCTCGGGCGGAATGCAGCAGCGGGTGGTGATCGCCATGGCGCTTGCCATCAGGCCGTCGCTGCTCATTCTCGACGAGCCCACCACCGGGCTCGACGCCACCGTGGAGGCCGAGATCCTCGACCTCATCGAGCAGTTGCGGCGCGAATATTCCACCGCAGTACTGTTCATCAGCCACAATCTCGGCGTCATCGCCGGCATGTGCGATCGCGTCGGCGTGCTCTATGCGGGGCGCATGGTCGAGGAAGGGCCGACGCGGGCGATCTTCGAGGACCCGCGCCACCCCTACACGGTGGGGCTGCTGCGCTGCCTGCCGCGGCGCGGACGCAGCAAGGCGCAGGGCAGGCTCGACACCATTCCCGGCCAATTGCCGCCGATCGGGGCGCAGATCACCGGCTGCATCTTCGCCCCGCGCTGCGTCCTCGCCGACGATCTCTGCCGCGCGGTCGATCCGCCGCCGGTGCGGCTTTCCGACGGGCGGGTGAGCGCCTGCCACCACCACGAGCGCGCGCCGGATCTGCCCACCACCGCGCCGCCCGCGCGGCGGCTGGCGGTCCTGGTCGACCAGGCCGCGGTTCCGGTGCTCAGCCTCGACCACGTCTCCAAGAGCTTCGGCGGCGGCGCGGTGACGGTGCGTGCGGTGACCGATGTTTCGCTCGAACTCTGGGCGGGTGAAACGCTCGGCCTGGTCGGCGAATCGGGCAGCGGCAAGACCACGCTGGCGCGCATGATCCTCGGCCTCACCGGGCCGGACGCGGGCTCGGAATTGCGAATCAACGGCCGCGCCCTTGCCTCCCACGCATTCCAGCGCCACGCCGCACACCGCAAATCCCTGCAGATCATCTTCCAGAACCCCGATACCGCGCTCAACCGCGCCCGACTGATCCGAAGGCTGATCAGCCGCGCCTTGGGCAAGCTCGCGGGGCTGGCCGGGGCGGAGCGGCTCGAACGGCTGCACGCGCTGATCGCCCTCGTCCGGCTCGGCGAGCGCCACCTCGACGTGCGGCCGCGGCAACTGTCGGGCGGGCTCAAGCAGCGGGTGGCGATCGCGCTTGCCTTCGCAGGCGACCCGCGCGTCGTCGTCTGCGACGAGCCGACCTCGGCGCTCGACGTTTCGGTGCAGGCGGCAATCCTCAACTTGCTTGCCGACCTGCAGGCCGAGCGCCAGGTGAGCTATGTCTTCATCTCCCACGATCTCGGCGTGGTGCGCTATCTGTCGGACCGCATCGCCGTGCTCTATCTCGGCCGGTTGATGGAGTTCGGCCCGGCCGAGGCGGTGTTCTCGGGCCCACACCATCCCTATACCGAAGCGTTGTTGTCAGCGGTGCCCTCGGTCGAAGGCGGACGGCCCGAGCGCATCGCGCTCCGGGGCGAGATCCCGAGCCCGGTGCGCCCGCCCTCGGGCTGCGTTTTCCATACCCGGTGCCCGCGCAAGATCGGCGCGATCTGCGAGCGCGACGTGCCGCAACTGCGCGAGATCGCACCCGGGCATTCCCTGCGCTGCCACCTCCATCTCGACGAACTCGGCGGGGCCCAAGCGCCGGCCGCGGCAGATCAGGCGAGCGTTTCGTAGCCCGCCGCGATGGCCGCGCGGGCGAGTGCGGTGACCGGCGCGTAGTCGGCCAGCGTCATCGGCACGAAACCAGCCAGCGAGAGCGCAGCGCGCGCCGGCGCCAGCGCCGGGTCCTGCACGATATCCTGGAGAGCCGCGAGCATCGCCGCGCGCTCGGTAGCACCGCGCGAGGCAGCGGTGATCAGCGGCAGGCCGGGGCACAGGGGCGAGGTTGCGAGAACCCGCAGGCCGTGCAGCCGCTCGGGATGATGGCGGGAGACCAGTCCGTAGGTGACGCAATCGATGCCGGCGATGTCGGCCTCCCCGGAAGCGACTGCCGCGATACTCGCGAGATGGCTGCCGGTGACGCGGACACCGCCGAAAAACCGCCTACCCGCAGCGAAGGGGGCGACCAGTGCGCGCAGCAGGTTCATGCCCGAGTTGCTGTCGCGCCCGTTGATCGCGGCACGGCGGCCACGGAAGTCGGCGACGGCGCGCGCCGGATCGGCATCGCGCACCACGATCACGCTGCGATAGCAGGGGCCGTCGCAGCCGGGGATATCGTAGATCGGTGTCGCCACGGTCTCGACCAGCCCGGCGAGCGAGGTGACCACCGGGTAGCCGCAGGCCTGGGCGAGCAGCAGGTCGGGATCACGCCAGATCGCCTCCAGCGGTCGGGCACGGTCGAGCGTGTAGGGCACCGCGGTGAACCCCGACGCCGCGAGGCGGGAGGCGACGGCGTGCCAGAGCGCGTCGTTGGCGGCCTCGAGCGGGGGGAAGTCGTACATCCCAAGGCTGGCGCAAGCCGTCCGCCCCCGACGAGCCGCTCCGCCGCCACCCGGATGCGCCATCAGAGCAGCAGACAGGCTTCGTCGAAGTCGACGCGCGGGGAGCGGGGAAACAGGCCTGCCGGATCCCCGTAGCCGAGATTGACCAGGAAGTTGGACTTCCAGCCCTGATCGGCGAGGAAGAGATTGTCTACCATGTCGTTGTCGAAGCCCGACATCGGCCCGCAGTCGAGCCCGAGAGCGCGCGCGGCGAGAATCAGATAGGCACCTTGTAGCGAGCCATTGCGGAAGGCCGAAACCTCGGCGAAGGCAGCATTGCCGGCGAACCAAGCCCGCGCGTCGGCGTGCGGGAAGAGCTTCGGCAGATGGTCGTAGAAAAGCGGATCGATGGCGACGATCACCGTCACCGGTGCGGCCATGGTCTTTTCCTGGTTGCCGGGGGAAAGCGCGGGCTTGAGCTTCTCCTTGGCCTCGCGGGTGCGCAGAAACAGAAAGCGCGCCGGCGAACAGTTGGCCGAGGTCGGCGCCATCTTGAGCAGATCATAGAGGGCGCGCAGCGTTTCGTCCGCGACCGGCGCATCTGTCCATTTGTTCTGGGTGCGGGCGGTGCGGAACAGCGTGTCGAGGGCGGTGTCGTCGAGCGGCATCATCGTCTCCCGGGTATTTCCATATCGAAGGATCGGAGCGATGATACGGCAAAGCCTGCGCGGTTCAACCCTGCCCGTTTCACGCTCGGCCCGCCTCAGCGGCGAGACGCTCTGCCGCGAGGCGCTCGATCCGGTCATCGAGCGGCAGGGGGGCAGGCAGCCCACGGCGGGCGAGCATTCCCGCGATCACCCGGTCGGCGAGCCAGGGGTTGCGGGCGAAGACCGGTCCGTGCAGGTAGGTCGCGATCACGGCGCGGTGCGCCATTCCCTCGCCGCCGCTGCCCGCCTCGGCGTTGCCGTTGCCGGAGAGTACGGCGCCGAGCGGGGTGCCGGCGAGCAGGCGGATGCGCCCGGCATGATTTTCGAACCCGTTGAGCGGCTCGGCAAGGCCGGGCACCCGCACCCGAAGCCGCCCGACGAGGCGGGTCGCGCCGGCCTCGGTGGTGAGCGGCAGTAGACCGAGCCCGGGGATGGTGCCTTCGGCGGTGACATAGTGGGCGCCGAACATCTGCAAACCGCCGCAGACCAGAAGCCCGGCCACGCCATCCTCGATCCAGCCGGCGAGCCGCCCGTGCATGGCAGCGAGCGCGGCCGAGATCTGCGCCTGCGCGCGATCCTCGCCGCCGCCGAGGAGAAAAAAATCTGCCTCCTCGGGTAGCGCGCCGTCCAGCCCGACCGCGACCCGCTCCACCCGCTGCCCGCCCCAGGCGAGGCGGCGGGCGAGCACCTCGATATTGCCGCCGTCCCCGTAGGTGCCCATTTCCACTGGAAAGAGATGCACGAGCCGCAGCAGCGGGCCGGCCGGGATGATCGCAGGAACGGCGGGAAGGTGCGCCAGCGGGTCGCCCAGCGTCGCAGCGGGTGGGGCGGCGAGCAGCGCCTGGGCGGCGCGCAGGCCGGTATAGGTGGAGAGGAACAACACCGAGCCGTCCTCGGGGGCGGCTGCCAGCGCGGCGGCGAGTGCGGCCTCCGGGCTCGGCCACGCGCTGGCCTCGGGCGGCGGGTCGCAGTAGCGCAGGCGGGAGAGCAGTTCGAGACCGCGGGTGCCGCAGGCGAAAATCGGCCGCCTGTCCGCCGGAAAGCGCGCGTCCCACAGCCAGGACACGTCACGCCCGTCCGCCCCGCCGTCGTTGATGCCGAGCACGAGGCTATCGGCCTGCTGCCAGGCGAGCGCGAAGCTGAGCGAGGCGGGGTTCTTGGCCAGCCCGAGCACGATGTGCCGTCCCGCCGCTTCGGCCGTTTCGCCGCGACCCCAGGCAGGGCGGGGCCAGGCGCGCGGAAGGGGCAGGCCGAGAAGCGCTGCCGCCGCCAGCCCGGCGGCCGCCGACGCCGGATGCAGCGTCGGCGGTGGAGGGGGGATTTCGGCGCCATCGAAGAGCGCACGGCCGGCTTCCAGCCGCAGGGTGAAGTCCGCCTTGGGGCGGGAAAAGCCACAGGCGGGGCAGCCATAGTCGCCGAGATGGGCGTAGCTGCGCCCGCGATAGGCGAGCGGTGCAGCGCAGCGCGGGCAGGCGGTGGTGTCCGCCGGCACATCGAGCGCGGGCAGGCCGAGGACTTCGAAGAAGCGGGCACGCGGGCCGGAAACGAGGCTCGCCGAGAGCGGGTCGGCAGCGTCGGCCAGCACCAGGCCGTCGATGCCGGCGAGTGTGCGGGCGAGTTTCTCGCGCACCTGCCCCACTTCCCCGAAGCGGTCCAACTGGTCGCGGAACAAGCCGGTGACGATGACCAGCCCGGGCGCGAGCGCAGGGGCGAGGCGAACGAAGGCGCTCTCATCGACCTCGGCGACCAGCGCGTCACCCTCGCGCTCGAGCAGCATGCTCGCGATCCCTTGGGCGAGATTGGCGCCCTCCGCGTTGCTGACTGTCCGCCGGCCGCTGGAGGCGAGGAATTCGGCTACCAGGTGGGTGGTGGAGGTCTTGCCGTTGGTGCCGGTGACGGCGACACGGGTTGCGAAGGCCGCAGCGCGGCGCGCGATCAGCCCGGGGTCGAGCGCAAGCGCCACCCGCCCCGGCAGGCTCGATCCGCCGCGCGGGCGGACCAGGCGCAAGCCAGCGCGCACACCGCGGCCCGCGATCAGGCCGAGGCTCGCGGTGCTCACAGCTCGAACCGGATTCCCTGGGCGAGCGGCAGATCGCGGCCGTAGTTCACGGTGTTGGTCGCCCGCCGCATGTAGGATTTCCAGCAATCCGAGCCGGATTCGCGGCCGCCTCCGGTTTCCTTCTCGCCGCCGAAGGCACCCCCGATCTCCGCCCCCGAAGGCCCGATGTTGACGTTGGCGATGCCGCAGTCGCTGCCTGCTGCCGAGAGGAACGTCTCTGCCTCGCGCAGATCCGTGGTGAAGATGGCGGAGGCGAGGCCCTGGGGCACGTCGTTGTGTTGTGCGATCGCCTCCTCGAGGTCGTGGTGGCGGAGCACGTAGAGGATGGGAGCGAAAGTCTCGCGCCGCACCACCTCGGCCTGTTCGGGCATCTCGACCAGCGCAGGGCGGACGTAGAAGCCGCCCGGGAAGCGGTTCTCGAGCACCCGCCCGCCGCCGTGCACACGTCCGCCCGCCGCCCGCGCCGAAGCGAGCGCCGCCTCCATCGCGCCGCAGGCGGCGGCGTCGATCAGCGGACCCATCAGCGTGCCCGCGGCACGCGGATCACCGACGGGGACGGAGGCATAGGCGCGGGCAAGGCGGCCGATCAGAGGTTCGGCGAGCGATTCGTGGACGAGCAGGCGGCGCAGGCTGGTGCAGCGCTGGCCGGCGGTGCCGACGGCGGAGAACAGGATGGCGCGCACCGCGAGATCGAGATCGGCCGAGGGGCGGACGATCATCGCATTGTTGCCACCGAGTTCGAGGAGCGCGCGGGCGAAGCGGGATGCGAGGCGCGGTGCGAGTGCACGGCCCATGCGCGTGGAGCCGGTGGCGGAGACCAGCGGCAGGCGCGGATCGTCGGCCAGCGCTTCGCCCGCCGCCCGCCCGCCAAGCAGGATTTCGAGCAGTCCTTGCGGCGCGGCACCGAAGCGGGCGAGCGCGCGGCGGAACAGCGCGCCGACCGCGAGCGCGGTGAGCGGGGTCTTCTCGGAGGGTTTCCACACCACGGGATCGCCGCAGACCAGGGCGAGGGCGGCGTTCCACGACCAGACTGCGACGGGAAAGTTGAAGGCGCTGATCACCCCGATCGGCCCCAACGGATGCCAGGTCTCACGCATGGCGTGGCCGGGGCGTTCGGAAGCGATGGTGAGCCCGTGCAGCTGGCGCGAGAGCCCGGTGGCGAAGTCGCAGATGTCGATCATCTCCTGCACTTCGCCCAGTCCTTCGGCCAGGATCTTGCCGGTCTCGATCGTGACCAGGCGCCCCAACGGCTGCTTGGCGGCACGCAATTCCTCGCCGAGCAGGCGAACAAGTTCACCCCGCCGGGGAGCCGGCACCAGGCGCCAGATGCGTAAGGCGGCATCCGCCCGCTCCACCGCTGCGGTGACTTCCGCCGGTGTCGCCTCCGGCAAGCGGGCGAGCACCGCTCCGTCGATCGGCGAGCGCGAGACGACCACGCCTTCACCGGTGGGGCCGGCCGTGACGCCGAGTTGGGCGAGGAGCGCGTGGGCATCCTCGGCGGCGGCGGGAAGCGGGGCGGACTGGTCCATGGCATACCTTCGCGCTGACGCTGAACCTCCAATCTAGCAGCCGCGGCGAGTGTGCCGGAAGAGGTGGCGCGATCAATCGCCGGGGTTGCGGTCCCTCATGCTCCGGCCTTGGGCCTGCCGCACTTCGGTCCGCGCCTCACGCTGAAAGTGCCTGATCGAGATCGGCGACCAGGTCGGCGGCGGTCTCCAGCCCGACGGACAGGCGGATGACCTCCGGCCCGGCGCCGGCGGCGGCGCGCTGCTCGTCCGACAGCTGGCGATGGGTGGTGGAAGCGGGGTGCAGGATGAGGCTGCGGGTATCGCCGATATTGGCGAGATGGGAGAAGATGCGCACCGTCTCGACCAGCCGCAGGCCGGCCTCGTAGCCACCATCGAGCCCGAAGGTGAAGACCGCGCCTGCGCCGCGCGGCAGGTATTTGCGCACCAGCGGCGCGTAGGGGCTGGCGGGAAGCCCGGCGTGGGAGACCCAGGACACCCGTGGGTCGGCGGCGAGGAATTGCGCGACCGAAAGCGCGTTGGCTACATGGCGTTCCATGCGCAGCGGCAAGGTCTCGATGCCGGTCAGCGTGAGGAAGGCGTTCATCGGCGAAAGCGTCGGTCCGAAATCGCGCAAACCGACCGCGCGCGCCTTGGTGGTGAAGGCGAAATCGCCGAAATTCTCGTAGAAATCGAGCCCGTGATAGGCCGGCTCCGGCCCCGCGAGGCCGGGGAATCTGCCGCCTGCAGCCCAATCGAAGCGCCCCGATTCGACGATGACGCCGCCCAGGGAATTGCCGTGCCCGGCGAGGAATTTCGTGGTCGAGTGGCAGACGATATCCGCCCCCCACTCGATCGGGCGGCAGAGATAGGGGCTCGCCAGCGTATTGTCCACGATGAGCGGAATGCCCGCGGCATGGGCGATACCGGCGATGGCTTCGAGATCGACCACGATGCCGCCGGGATTGGCGAGGCTCTCGACGAAGATCGCTCGGCAGGCGGGCGTAAGCGCGCGGTGGAAATTCTCCGGATCGGCCGGATCGACGAAATGGCAGCGCCAGCCGAGCTTCTTGAAGGAGAGGCCGAACTGGGTGAGCGAGCCGCCATAGAGGTTGCGCGAGGCGAGGAATTCCGCGCCCGGCTCCATCAGCGTGAAGAAGATCAGGAACTGCGCGGCGTGTCCGGAAGCGCAGGCGAGCGCCGCGCGGCCGCCTTCGAGGCTGGCCACCCGCTCCTCGAGCACGGCGACGGTGGGGTTGGAGATGCGGCTGTAGACATGGCCGAAATCATGCAGGTTGAAGAGCGAGGCGGCGCGGTCCGCATTCTCGAAGACATAGGCCGCGGTCTGGTAGATCGGGGTGATGCGGGCGCCGGTGGTGGCGTCGGGCGCGGCGCCGGCATGCACGGCGCGGGTTTCGAAGCCGTATTCGGTCCCGCGTGGCGCCGCCGGCGCCGCTCGTGGTCGGCGCTCGGTCGGCGCCGCGGGCGGGTGGTTGTGGAGCAGGCGGGAATTGACCCCGCTCCACGACAATTCACCGCCCAGCCGGCCGAACTCGATCTTGGGGCAGCGGTTCATCACCACCTCGATCCCCGCCGCCTCCGCCCGTGCGGCCGCCGCGTCATTGCGGACACCGAGCTGCATCCAGACCACTTTCGCGCCGAGGGCGATGGCGTCCTCGACGATCGGCCCGACATGTTCGGCGGCGCGGAAAACATCGACCATATCGATGCGCTCAGGGATATCGCGCAGAGATGGATACACCTTCTCGCCCAGCAGAGTCTGTCCCGCGAGGCCAGGGTTGACCGGGATCACCCGGTAACCCTTTCCCTGGAGATACTTCATCACGAAATAGGCCGGCCGGTTCCAGTTGGCCGAAGCTCCCACCAGCGCGATAACCCGCGTATCGGCCAGGATGCGGCGGAGCTTGGCGTCCGGATAGGCGATCGGCGCCAGCGCCATCCTCAGAACTGCACGCCGCGCGTGAGCGCGCCGTCGACGACGAGGTTGGTGCCCATGATGAAGCTCGCCGCCGGGCTGGCGAGAAACACCGCTGCACGCGCCACCTCCTCCGGGCTTGCCATTCGTCCGGTCGGGTTGAGCGAAAGCGCGGTCTTGAAGAGATCAGGGTTCCCGTGCTCGATCTTCTCCCATACCCCGCCCTTGAAATAGGTGTTGCCGGGGGAGACGATGTTGACGCGGATGTTGCGCGGGGCAAGCTTGAAGGCCAGTCCCTTGGCGTAGTGGATCAACGCCGCCTTGAAAACTCCGTAGGGTCCGGCAGCAAAGTCGATCTCCCGCCCGGAGACCGAAGAGATCACCACGATGGCACCCGCATCCGAATCTCCAAGATAGGGCATTGCCGCCTCCACTGCGTGCACGGTGCCCATCAGATCGGTCTCGAACTCGGCGCGCCAGGCCGCTTCCTCATCTGCGATTGCCAGCGCGCTGACGTTGGAGACTACGATATCGAGCCCCCCGAGTTCGGCCGCGGCATCGGCGACCCATTGCCGGAGCGCGGGTCCGTCCGCGACATCGACGGCACGGCCGGTGGCGCGCCCGCCCTTGCGGGTGAGCGCATGGACCGCTTCCTTCACCTCCCCGGCGGTGCGCGCGCAGATGCCGACATGCGCGCCTTCCTCGGCCAGCAGATCGGCGATGGCTCGGCCGATTCCCTTGGTACCACCGGTAACGATCGCCTTGCGACCCTTCAGGCCAAGATCCATGATTGTGCTCCCGACTAGATGATACAGGCCGCGGGCTCTGCCCTGGACCCGCCGGGGCCTGAGGCCCCGGACCCCCGAATCAAGAAGCCAAGTAGGTTTTCAGGATCGCCGCCCCCACCGTGTATTTGGGATCGACGAAATTGCCGAGCCGGACCCGCCCGCACTGGCTGAGCATCATGTAGGCGTCCCACTGGTCGTAGCCGTAATCATCCACCATCCAGCGGATGAGTTCGCGGTAGGCAATGCGCGCGGCGTCCTCGAGCGGGCGCGCACTGCCGATCGCCATGATCCGATCCTCGAGTTCCAGCCTGGGCCATTCCAGCGTCCAGCCTTTGATGACATCGACACGGATGGTGGTGAGCGAGGCATATTCGACCGCGGTGCCGCAGACCTCGCCATCGCCCTGGCAGGCGTGCGCATCGCCGATGAACAGCCGCGCGCCCGGCGAGCGCACCGGCAGATAGGTGATGCTGCCCGGCCCCATGTCCGGCAGATCCATGTTTCCGCCATGGGTATCGGGGGTGAGGGAGTTGATCGAATCGATCTCGGGCGAGGTGGAGAGCGTGCCGATGTGGGGGCTGTAGGGCAGCGTCACCCGCTCGCTCCAGCGCACGCGCTTGGCGTCGAGCGGCACCTTGCGAGTGATTTCGGGTAGCGCCGGGTTGAGGGTGGCGGTGAGCGCGGTGCCGGTGAGCGCCCCGAAATGGGGGATCATGCAGCAGGTGCCTTGGGGATTCTCCCCGCGCGGAAGCATCGACTCGATCTGCACCGCGAGCGCATCCCCGGGCTCCGCGCCCTCGATGAGGATCGGCCCGTTCTGCGGGTTGACGAACGGCATGCGGAGCCTCTTGGTCGGCTTGTCGCGCTCGGTCCGGATCGCGCCTTCGAACGCATCGCGGGTTTCCACCGCGATGCGGTCGCCGGCGGCAACCGTCAGCACCGGGTCGGAGTAGGGGCCGATGGTATAGTGGTAGCGTCCCTGCCGCTCCTCGGTCAGCCGATGCAGCGTCGGCTTGCGTCCCCGCCCAAGCCCGCGCATAGCCATGATGGAGCCATCGAGCCAGCCCGCCGCCTTCGCCACCCCGCCCTCCTCTTCCGAAATCGGAGACTATTGTTCGCGGCTTTGCGCACGATGGCAAGCCATCGGCTTGCCATCGTGCGGCGAGCGGACGAAAACGGCAGCCTGCATTCCGGAGGTTCGTCTTGCCTCTCCCCTCGTCCCGTACCGTGCCCGCGACCATGGCCGAACGTCTCATTGTCGCGCTCGATGTGCCCTCGGTCGAGGCGGCGCGGGAGGCGGTATCGCGGATCGGCGGGGTCGTGCGCTTCTACAAGATCGGCTATTGGCTGCTCTTCGCACCCGGGGCCGAGGCGTTCCTCGACCGACTTCTCGCCGCCGGTAACCGGGTCTTTCTCGACGCCAAGATGTACGACATCGGCGAGACGGTGAAACAGGGCGCTGCCCGGGCGGCGGAGCGCGGCGTGAGCTTTCTCACCGTCCACGGCGACCCCGAGATCCTGCGCGCCGCCGTTGCCGGACGGGGCGCCTCACCCACGTTGCAGATCCTCGCCGTGACGGTTCTGACCAGCCTGAATGCCGCGGGCCTCGCCGAGATGGGCTATGGCGGTGATCTCGCCAGCCTGGTCGCCGAGCGCGCCCGGTCGGCGGCGGAAGCCGGCTGCGACGGCATCATCGCGTCCGCTGCCGACGACCCCGCCCGCCTGCGCGCCGCCGCCGGTGCGCCCGGCCTGCTCGTCGTCACCCCGGGTATCCGCCCGGCCGGCGGGGCGACCGACGATCACAAGCGCCCGGCGAGCCCGGCCGAGGCGGTCGCGCGAGGGGCAGATTACCTGGTCATCGGCCGCCCCATCCTGCGCGCCGCCGATCCGGCGGCAGCGGCAAGCGCCGTCATCGCGGAGATGGAGCGCGGCGCTGGCGGTGGCTGAGCACCCGGCTCAGCCCGGCCGGCGCAGTCGCCGGTGGCGATAGGCGAGCGCCTCGGCGATGTCACTGCGGCGGACGATGGGGCTGCCCGCGAGATCGGCAATGGTGCGGCCGACGCGCAGCACGCGGGTGAAGCCGCGGGCGGAAAGCTGAAGCTTTTCTGCGGCCTGTTCGGCGAGCTGGCGCGCCTCGGGAGCGAGCGCGATGGCGCCGCCGTCGGCCTCGGCGTTGCTCGGCCCGCCTGCCGTCCCCGCACGCTCCCGCTGCACCGCCCGCGCCCGGGCGACGCGGGCGGCGACGGTCCCGCTCGATTCGCCCGGTGGAGCGCGGGAAAGCTCGGTGGGCGAGACCGGCTGCACCTCGACCACGAGGTCGATACGGTCGAGCAGCGGGCCGCTGATCCGCCCCTGATACTCCTCCCCGCAGCGCGGCGCCCGTCCGCACTCGCGCGCCGCCTCGCCGAGATGGCCGCACCGGCAGGGGTTCATGGCGGCGACGAGCTGGAAGCGCGCAGGATAGGTGATGTGCGCGGTGGCGCGGGCCACCGTGGTCCGCCCCGCCTCCACCGGCTGGCGCAGCGCTTCGAGCGCGGGGCGGGGAAATTCCGGCAACTCGTCGAGGAACAGCACCCCGCGATGGGCGAGGCTGACCTCGCCCGGCCGCGCCCGCTGCCCGCCGCCGGTGAGTGCCGCGGGCGAAGCGGAATGATGCGGCTCGCGATAGGGCGGGCGCATCACCAGCCGCCCGCCGTCGAGCATGCCGGCGACGCTGTGGATCATGCTGACCTCGAGCGCCTCCATCGGGGTCAGATCCGGCAACAGCCCGGGCAGGCGGGCGGCGAGCATGGATTTGCCCGCCCCTGGCGGCCCGACGAGCAGCAGATTGTGCCGCCCGGCGGCAGCGATTTCCACCGCGCGGCGCGCGGTCTCCATCCCCTTCACGTCGGCGAGGTCGGGGCCGGGCGGGGCGTCCGCCACTCCGGCTGGCGCGGGCGGGGACAGCAACTGGCTTCCGCGGAAATGGTTGATCAGCGAGAGCAGGTCAGGCGCGGCGAGCACCGCCAACTGCCCCGCCCAGGCCGCCTCGCCGCCCTGTGCCGCCGGGCAGATCAGCCCGAGTTCGCGCCCCGCGGCGGCGATGGCGGCGGGCAACACCCCGCTCACCGGGTTGAGCGCCCCGTCGAGCGAGAGCTCACCCAAGGCGGCGAAGCCGGCGAGCTCCTCGCGTTCGAGCACGTCCATCGCGGCGAGCACGCCGAGCGCGATGGGCAGATCGAAGTGGCTGCCCTCCTTCAACAGGTCGGCGGGGGCGAGGTTGATGAGCACGCGGCGCGGCGGCAGCGCGAGGCCCATGGCGGTCAGTGCCGCGCGCATGCGCTCCCGCGCTTCGCCCACCGCCTTGTCGGGCAGGCCGACCACGAGCAGCGCCGGTAGCCCGTTGGAAATCTGCACCTGGACCTCCACCGGCACTGCCTCGATGCCGGCGAAGGCGAACGTCTGCACCCGGGCGACGCTCATGATGCGGCGGCGGCCGCCAGGAACGCGTCGAGAAAGAGGCTGAGCAGGCGGCCCATGCTTTCGATGTTGTAGCCGCCCTCCTGGACGATGGCGGTAGGCAGGCGCAGCCGCCCGATCGCCGCGCCCGCGCGCGCGAATCCCTCGTCGGAGACAGCCAGAAAGGCGAGCGGTTCGCTTCGGGAGGGATCGAAGCCGAGGCTGAGGACCAGCGCGTCGGGGCCGAAGGCGCGGATGGCGGCGAGCGCCTGCGCCAAAGCGGCGAGCCAGGCGGCATCGTCGGCGCCGAGCGGCAGCGGCAGATTCAGGGTCGCGCCCTCGCCGGGGCCGGCGCCGCGTTCGCCACGCCGGCCGATGAACCAGGGATAGTAGTGGTCGGGGTCGCCGTGGACGGAGGCGAAGAACACGTCGCCGCGCATCCAGAATACGTCCTGGGTGCCGTTGCCGTGGTGGGCGTCGATGTCCAGCACCGCGACCCGGCCGGCTCCGCGATCGCGCAGCCGCTCGGCAGCCAGGGCGGCGTTGTTGAGGTAGCAATGCCCGCCCGCGCGCGCCGGAAAGGCATGGTGTCCCGGTGGGCGGGCGAGCGCGAAGGCGACCCTGCCGCGCGCTACCTCGTCGGCGGCGGCGAGGGCGGTGGCGGCGGCGGCCAGTGCCGCCGGCCAGGTGCCCGCGGTGATCGGGCAGGCGGTATCCGCGGTGTACCAGCCCAGTCGGCCGATGATACCCGCCGGCGGCACCGCGCAGCCGGCGAGGATCTCGGCCCCGGGGTGGACGTTGGGCACCATCTCCGCCCCGCGGTCATCGAGCGCCGACCAGGCGCCCCAGGCTTCGCGCAGGAACGCGAGATAGGCGGGGGTGTGGACGCGGGCGAGTGCCACGGGATCCGCCGGTTGCGGGGCGGCGACCGCGAGTCCCATGGCGCGACAGGCGGCGAGCAGGGCGGCAGCGCGATCAGGGGTTTCGAGGTGGCGGCGCAGCATGCCGCGCTGGAGGAAAAAATGCGGGCTGTGGCCGAGTTCAGCGGCATCCCAGAAGACCAGCATCGCCCGCCCGCGCTGGCTCAGCCAAGGTGGCGGGCGAAGAAGGCGAGGCTGCGCTCCTCCGCGAGCCGCGCGTCCGCCTCCCGATAGCTCGCCCGCGCCTCGCAGCCGAAGCCATGGCCGGCCTCGGGATAGACGAAGATTTCGGCCTCCGGCTGGGCGACGCGGATCGCCTCGACATCTGCGCGCGGGATGGAGGCGTCGGTCGCGCCGAAATGCATCTGCACCGGGCAGCGTGGGCGCGCGTGCCGCCGCGCGGCGATTCCACCGCCATACCAGCAGCAGGCGGCAGCAAATACGTCCATCTCGGTAGCACCCAGCCAGGCGAGGCTGCCGCCCCAGCAATAGCCGATTACCCCAGTCCGCCGCCCGCCGAGCCAGGCGGCGGCGGCGGTGAGGTCGGCGAGCGTTCCTGCCGCGGGAATGGCGGCGCGCAGCGCGACGCCGCGCTGGATGTCCTCCTGTCCATAGCCGAGTTCCACGCCGGGCTCGGCGCGATCGAACAGCGCCGGGCAGACCACCGCGTACCCGGCGGCGGCGAGCCGGTCCGCAACCAAGCGCATATGGGCATTGACCCCGAACACCTCCTGCAGCACCACGAGGCCCCGCTCCCCGTCCCGCGCGCCCGCGGCATAGGCGCCAAGCCGGTGACCGTCGGCGGCGGCAAGTTCGATCACTTGGCCCATCTGATGCTTTCCCTCTTTGCCCGCGCAGCATGACCGCACCGTGCAAATCGTCAACCCGTCTTGTCGCTTACCGCCAGCTTCCGTCGCGCCGCTCCGGCGCCTATATGGAGGGGGGCCCGCCGAGCCGCCGGCGCACCGCGCGGGAACGGCAACCGCCTCCAGGATGCCACGGAAAAGGCCCAATCGCGCGCAAGCTGGCAGCGGCGGAGATCCATCGCGGCCCTTTCCAGGAGACTCAACGGATGAAACGCCTCGCTCTGGTCGGCCTCTTCCTCATCGCTGCCTTCGCTCTCGGCGCGCCGCCCGCGCTGGCGCAGGCGAAGCAGCAGGCGCTGGTGGACCGTGCCACCCTCGCCGTGCAGGACGTCATGACCGGGCCGCACGGGGCGGATGGCTCCGCCCTGCTCAAAGCGGCCCGCGCGGTGATGGTCTGCCCGCGCATCTTCAAGGCCGGCTTCATCCTGGGCGGCTCGGGCGGGGATTGTGTGTTGGTGGCGCGCGCGGGCGGTGGCTCCTGGTCCGATCCGGCCTTCTTCACCATGGGCAGTGGCAGCATCGGGCTGCAGGCTGGGGTGCAGGACAGCGAGATGGTGCTCATCATCCGCACCGAACGCGGGCTGAATGCGCTGCTCAACAGCCATTTCAAGATCGGGGCCGACGCCTCGGTCGCGATCGCGACCATCGGCGGCGGCGTGCAGCGTTCGATGGCGGCGCCGCTGCAGGCCGACATCGTGGCGCTGTCGCGCACCCGCGGCCTGTTCGCCGGCGCCGCGCTCGACGGCAGCGTGCTTTCGAGCGATCCCGGTTGGAATCAGGCCTATTACGGGAAGGACTTCAGCACCCGGCAGATCATCATCGACATGAAGGCGAACAACCCTGGCGCCAATCCGCTTCGGGCCATGCTCTCCCGCTTCGGCGGATAGAGTGGGCGGCGTGCGGGCTCTGCCCACGGCGTTCGGGCACAGCGGCGGGTGGCGGGGAGTGTGCAATCCGGGAAACCACCGTAGCCCTTCGTAGAACGGATCCGCGCGCGTGCCTTCAATGCTGTCGGCGCTGGGGACATGGCGCTGGGGGAAGGGGCGCTCTATCGCGCTCACGCGGGACAACCGGAAACAGGGGATGCTCGCCCGTTTCGCGAACATCGTCCGGGGCCGCCACCCTCGTGCCGCGCTGCCCGATGCTGTTTGGTAGGCCCGGCGGGGCTCGAACCCGCGACCCCAAGATTAAAAGTCTCGTGCTCTACCAGCTGAGCTACAGGCCCCCGGGCAGCCTTGAACGCCAGG
>DAHWFB010000030.1 GCA_027326105.1 Acetobacteraceae bacterium | reverse complement strand
GCGGGTTCGGGGATCGGGCGGGCGATCGCGCTCGGCTTTGCCGCCGAAGGCGCCCGCGTCGCGCTCACCGGGCGGCGGGTGGAGGCGCTGGCCGCCACCCGGGCAATGGCGGCGGAGCCCGAGCGGCTGCTGCTCGCCCCTGCCGACGTGGCGGACGCGGAGCAGGTGGCGGCGGCCCATGCCGGCGTGGTCGCGGGCCTCGGCGATCCCGCGATCCTGGTCAACAACGCCGGGCTGAACGTTCCCGCCCGGCACTGGCGCGACCTCGATCCGGCGGGTACCGCCGCGGTGATCGACGCTGACCTCAAGGGGCCGTTCCTGTGCTCCCGGCTGGTGCTGCCGGCGATGCGCCGGGCCGGCGGCGGCACGCTGATCCACATCGCTTCGCAATCGGGGGTGGCGATCCATCCGGTGGCGGGTGCGGCCTATAGCGCGGCCAAGCACGGGGTGGTGGCGATGAGCGCGCTGCTCAACGCCGAGGAGGGGGTCCACGGCATCCGCAGCGTCTGCATCTGCCCCGGCGAGGTCGCGACCGAAATCCTCGACACCCGGCCCCGCCCGCCGGACGCGAGCGCCCGCGCCCGCATGGCCCAGCCCGAGGATGTCGCCGCCTGCGCCCTGTTTGCCGCGGCACTGCCGGCGCGGGTGGTGGTGAGCGACCTCGTGCTCGCGCCCACCGATGACGGGTTCTGGCGCGAGGAGGCCCGCGCGATCGCAGCGGGCGCCCGATGAGGAACGCGCCGATGGGCGGGGAGATGCGGATCGACCATTTCGTGCTCGCCGATTTCGTCGCCCGCATCTTCGAGGCGGCGGCCTGCGACGAGGCGGAATCGGCGCGCGTCGGGCTCTCGCTGGTCGGCGCGAACCTCGCCGGGCACGACAGCCACGGGGTGATCCGCGTGCCCCGCTACATCGCCTGGCTGGAGAGCGGGGTGCTCCAGCGTGGCCAGACCATCACCATCGTCTCCGAAGGTCCGGCGCACGCGAGCCTGCACGGCAATTCCGGGTTCGGCCAGACCATCGGTCCGCTGGCGGTGGATTTCGGGCTCGCCAAGGCGCGGGCGGCAGGGGTGGCGGTGGTCGGGCTGCGCAATGCGGGCCATCTCGGGCGCATCGGCGAGTGGGGCGAGCGCGCCGCCGAGGCGGGGATGGTGGCGATCCATTTCGTCAATGTCGCCAACGGTGCCATCGTCGCCCCCTTCGGGGGCGTCGAGCGGATGTTCGCCACCAACCCGGTGTGCATCGCGGTCCCGAGCGCCGACGGTCCGCCGATCGTGCTCGATTTCGCCACCTCGCTGGTCGCCGAGGGCAAGGCGCAGGTGGCGGCGGCAGGGGGCAAGCCGCTGCCGCCGGGCGCGCTGGTCGGCCCCGACGGCAGGCTTTCGGCCGATCCGGCCCTGCTCTACGGGCCGCTCGACACACCTGGCGTGCGCGAGCCCGGGCGGGGCCCCGGCGCGCTGCGCCCCTTCGGGGAACACAAGGGCTCCGGTCTCGCCTTCATGTGCGAGATCCTCGCCGCCTGCCTGACCGGCGGCGCCACCTCGGCGCCGGTCGATCGCCGCCCGGGCCGGCGGGTCAGCAACGGCATGCTCTCGATCTACCTCGATCCTGCCCATTTCGCCGGCGCCGGCTTCGCCGCGGCGGTGGCCGGATATGCCGGGCTGGTTGCCGCCTCGCGCCCCGCAGTGCCGGGCGGGACAGTGCTGCTGCCGGGCGAGGCGGAGCGGCGGACGTGCGAGCAGCGCATGCGAGAAGGAGTGCCGTTGCAGGCGGATACCTGGGAGCGGATCACCGCGGTGGCCCGCCGGCTCGGGGTGCCGCTGCCGGCGGCGTGAGGCCTATCCGCCGCCGAGCACGATCAGCACCACCCCGGCGCCGACCAGGAGCAGGCCGAGCCGGTCGGCGGGCCTGATCCGCTCGCGCAGGTAGAAGCGCCCGAAGCCGAGCGTGAGCAGCACCTCCACCTGCCCCAGCCCGCGCACCAGGGCGGGCTCGGTCAGCGCGAAGGCAGTGAACCAGCAGCCCGAGCCGAGGGCGGAGAGCACGCCGACGCGCGCCGTCCGCCGCCAGTGGCGGAAGCAGGCAGCCAGCGTCTCCCGGTCGCGCCAGGCGAGCCAGGCGCCCTGCATCGCGGTCTGCAACGCGTTGGTGACGGCGAGGGTGAAGAGGGCGCGGACCAGCAGTACCGAGCCGTCCAGCGCGCCCAGCCCCGCCTTGATGAAGACCGCGGTGAGCGCGAACGCGAATCCCGCGCCGAGCCCGACGAGCGCCGCCGGCTGGCCGAGCGCGCGCAGGAGCGCCGCCGGCCGCATCCCGGCGCCAGCGAGCGAGAGCGCTAGCATCCCGGTGACCGAAACCGCGATGCCCGCCCAAGCGAGCGGCCCCAGCCCTTCGCCGAACAGCAGCCAGGCGAGGAGGGCGAGTTGCAGCGCCTCGGTCTTGGCGTACGCCGTGCCGGCCGCGAAATTGCGCAGCCCGAAGGCCATGATCAGCAGCACCGTGCCGATCACCTGGGCCAGCCCGCCGGCGGCGGCGAATGCGAAGAACCGCCAGCCCGCTCCCGGCAGCGCCGCGCCCGAAACGACCAGCGCGGCGCCGAGTGCGGCGAGGTCCACCGGCAGCGCGAAGACGTAGCGCACGAACCCGGCCCCGGAGGCCGAGAGCAGCGCGCGCAGCCGGCTCTGCTCCGCCGTCCGCCAGACCTGGAACAGCGCCCCGGCGAGCGTGATCGGGATCCACAGCATGGCGGCGGGGCGGCTCGGCGATCAGCCGAGCCGGTTGCCGCGCACGCAGATGAACCAGGCGCGTCCCGCCGGCCCGGCCGGGGGGATGTAGACCTCCGGCACCCCGAGGTGCGGATTGCCGAGCCGCGCCACGCCGCCGCCGAGGATGGCGAGAACGTCGCTGAGCGCGAGCGCGGTGGTGGGCATGCTCACCGTCGCGGTCCCCTGCTGCACCGTGGCGGAAAGCGCGAGCGCGCCCGCGGCGCCGGTGAAGAACAGGGTGACGGGGTTCCCCTCGTTCAGCGGAATGCGCTCGCCTTGCCGGCCTGACATGGTCAGCCGAATGGGCAGTGCCGGTCCGCCCGCGATGGTGAGCGAGCCACCCGCGGCGCCGGCGACCGCCTGGCAGGATACCGGCCCGGTGCGGAAGCTCCATTGCGCATGGACCGGCGGCGGCGGAGGCGGCGGCGGCAGAGGTGGGGCGGGCGGGGCGACCGGCGGCGGCAGCGGCAGCGCGGGCGGCGCCACCACCACCTTCTTGGGCGGCGGCGGTGTTTGGCAGGCGGTGAGCGCCAGAACCGCCGCGCACGCGAGCGGCCGGCTCCAGGAGCGCCGCGACCAGGCGGGGCGGAAGGGGTGCCTCATGGCTCCAGTGTGGGTCGTTCGCGGCAAAGCGTAAAGCGCAAGTGTGAACGAGACGTGTGACAAAACGCATCGTGCCGGGCGGCCCGGCTCCCGCGCCCGCTTTGCCCCGCCCGCCGCGCGTGCTTGACTGGGGCAGGCCGTGCGGCCGTTTGCCTGTCAGGAGCCGAACGATGCGCCGATTCGCTGCCCTCTTGCTGCTCGCCCCACTCGCCGCCTGCGCTGGCAGGCCGCCGCCGCCGCCGCGCAGCGTAGTCGTCTTTTTCAGCCAGTGGTCGGCAGCGCTCGACCCGGCGGCGCAGAAGGTGATCGACCAGGCCGCCGCCGCCGCCAAGGCGGCGGGCGATTCGACGGTGCGGGTGATCGGCTTCGCCGACCCGGTGGGCAGCCGCGCCGCGAACCTCGAACTCTCGCGGCTGCGCGCGCAGGTGGTGGTGGACCGGCTGGTCGCCGATGGCGTCCGCTCCGGGCGGATCGTCAAAAGCGGGCGCGGCCCGACCAGCTACCAGATGATGTCCCAGGAGAGCCGGCGGGTGGAGATCAAGATCGCTGGACAATGATCCTCCCGCAGTGATGGCGGCCGATCCGGCCGCGACACTGCGCCGCGTCTTCGGCTTTCCCGGCTTCCGCGGTCTTCAGGAAGCGGCGATCGAACATGTCATCGCCGGCGGGGACGCGCTGGTGCTGATGCCGACGGGCGGCGGCAAGAGCCTTTGCTATCAGATCCCGGCGCTCTGCCGCCCCGGTACCGGCTTGGTCGTCTCCCCGCTCATCGCGCTGATGGAGGACCAGGTCGCGGCGCTGCGCCAGCAGGGGGTGGCGGCGGCGGCGCTGCATTCCGAACGGACGATGGCGGAGAACGCGGATACGATGCGCGCCTTCGCGGCGGGCGGGCTCGATCTGCTCTATCTCTCCCCCGAACGGCTGCTTGCGCCGGGGCTCGCCGCCCGCCTCGCCCGCGGCGGGGTGGCGCTGATCGCCATCGATGAGGCGCATTGCGTCTCCCAGTGGGGCCATGAGTTCCGCCGCGACTATCGCGATCTCGCGCGCCTGGCTGACGAATTTCCTGCGGTGCCGCGGGTCGCGCTGACCGCGACCGCGGACCGGCGCACGCGCGAGGACATGCTCACGGCGCTCGCCATGCCGCAGGCGCGCATTTTCACCGCGAGTTTCCATCGCCCCAACCTCGCGCTGACCGCCGAGTCGCGGGAGGGCGAGAGCGCACAGCTCGAAGCCTTCCTCGGCCGCCACGAGGGCGAGAGCGGCATCGTCTATTGCGGCACCCGCGCCCGCACCGAGCGCACCGCCGCCCGCCTCGCCGCCCGGGGCCGCAACGCGGTCGCCTTCCACGCCGGGCTCGAACCCGCCGCGAAGCGTGCGGCACTCGCCTCCTTTCGCGCCGGCGACGAGATGGTGATGGTGGCGACCATCGCCTTCGGCATGGGGATCGACCGGCCCGACCTGCGCTTCATCGTCCATCTCGACCTGCCCGAGAGCCCCGAGGCCTACTACCAGCAGATCGGCCGCGCCGGGCGCGACGGGGAGCCGGCGGAGGCGCTGCTGCTGCACGGCGTCGCCGACATCGTCCGCGCCCGTCACTTCCTCGCCGCCTCCGAAGCGCCCGAGGCGCAGAAGCGGGTGATGGCGCGCCGGCTCGAGGCGATGGTGGCGCTCGCCGAAACCACGGGATGCCGCACCCGCGCCATTCTCGCCGCTCTCGACGAGGCCCTTGCCGAGGATTGCGGCCATTGCGACAATTGCCGCTCCCCCCCCGCCGAGACCGAGGCGAGCCTGGAGGCCCAGAAGCTGCTTTCCGCCATCCACCGCACCGGCCAGCGCTTCGGCGCCCAGCACGTCATCGCCGTGCTGCGTGGGGAGATTAGCCCCGCGATCGTGCGCTGCGGCCACGACCGGCTCGGCGTGTTCGGCATCGGCGCCGGCCATGAACCGCGCTTCTGGCGGGCGCTGCTGCGCCGGCTCGTCGTCGCCGGCGCGGTGACGGTGGAGGAGGGCGAGTATCCGACCCTCGCTCTGGTGCCCGAGCGCGCCCGCCCGATCCTGCGCGGGGAGGAGAAGATCGCGCTCGCACTGCCAGCGGCACCCGGCCCGCGCCCGCCGCGGGGCGATCGGCGTGCGCGGGCCGCCCCGGAGGCGCCCGCCGGAGCGGAGGGGGCGCGGTTCGCCGCCCTGCGTGCCTGGCGGCTCGGCGAGGCGAAGGCGCAGGGCGTGCCGCCGTACGTCATCTTCCACGACAGCGTGCTGCGCGAGATCGCGGCGGCGCGCCCGACGACCGCCGACGCGCTCGGGCTCATTCGTGGCGTGGGTGCTTCCAAGCTCGCCCGGTACGGCGCGGCGGTACTCGCGGTGCTCGAGTGAGGGGGAGCGCTGTCCGGCTCGGCCGCATCATCGCCGCGCGGCCCCGGCTGATCGCCGGGGCGCTCGCCGGGCTGATCGCCTTTCCGCTGCTGCTGCCGCATCTTTCCACCGACACGGCGGCGATCCTGGCGTGGGATATCGGGGTGGGCGTGTTCCTCGCCTCCTCGTTCTGGCTGTTCTGGACCGAAGAGGCGGCGGACATCCCGGCCAACGCGGCGGCGCAGGAGGAGGGCGAGTGGAGCCTGTTCTGGATCACGCTGGGCGGCATTCTCGCGAGTTTCGCCGCCATCCTGCGCATCTTCGCCCGCATCGACAAACTGCCGCCGTGGCAATGGTCGCTCTCGGTCGTGCTGGTGGTGGCCACGCTGCTGCTTTCCTGGCTGCTCACCCATACCGTGTTCTGCTTTCGCTACGCCCATGAATATTATGCAATTTCCGAGGGTGCGGCAGCGGTGGACGGGGGCCTCGAGTTTCCCGGCCACGGGGCGCCGGACTATCTCGATTTCCTCTATTTCTCGGTGGTCATCGGGATGACGTTCCAGGTTTCCGACGTCGCCATCACTTCGCGCAAGCTGCGCCGGCTGGCGCTGGTGCATGGCGTGCTTGGGTTCCTGTTCAACACCATCATCATCGCGCTCACCGTCAACATCGCCTCGGGCCTGGTCCAGCCGAGCGCGCCGGGAGGATGACCATGATCGCCCCGATGCTGACCCCCGAACTCTGCCTGCCCGCGGATCACGCCCGCGCCTGCCTCGCTGGGCGGGCGATGCGGCCGGGGGTCGGCCCCGCCGTGGTGGCGCTGCGCGATGAGGAATTGTTCGACATCAGCGCCCACGCGCCGACCCTGAGCGCGCTCTGCGAGCGCGAGGACGCCTCCGCCCTGGTGCGCTCGGCGCCGGGCGAGCCGATCGGGAGCGTGGCCGCGATTCTCGCCAACAGCGCCGAACAGGGCCGCGACGAGGGCCGGCCCTGGCTGCTCGCGCCCTGCGATCTGCAGGTGCTCAAGGCGGCCGGGGTGACGTTCGCGCGCAGCATGGTCGAGCGGGTGATCGAGGAACGGGCGCGCGGCAACCCGGACGAGGCGGCGACCGCGCGGGCGCGCATGGGCGCGCTGGTGGGGGGCGATCTCGGCGCTGTCGTACCCGGCTCGGAGGCGGCGGCGCGGCTCAAGCAGGCGCTGCTCGCCCAGGGGTTGTGGTCGCAATATCTCGAGGTCGGCATCGGCCCGGACGCCGAGGTGTTCACCAAGGCCCCCGTGCTCGCCGCCGTCGGCCTCGGTGCCGACATCGGCATCCACCCCGCCTCGCGCTGGAACAACCCCGAGCCCGAGGTGGTGCTCGCGGTGGCGTCGAGCGGGCGGGTGGTCGGGGCGAGCCTGGGCAACGACGTCAATCTGCGCGACTTCGAGGGGCGCAGTGCACTCCTGCTGTCCAAGGCCAAGGACAACAACGCTTCCGCCGCGATCGGCCCGTTCCTGCGCTTGTTCGACGCGGCGTTCACCATCGAGACCATCCGGCGGGCCGAGGTGCGGCTCGAAGTTCTCGGTGCGGACGGGTTCCGCCTCGCCGGGCACAGTTCGATGGCGCAGATCAGCCGCGACCCGCTGGAGATCGTGACCCAGACGGTGAACGCCAACCACCAGTATCCGGACGGGTTCCTGCTCTATCTCGGCACCATGTTCGCGCCGATCGAGGACCGCCACGAGCCGGGCGGCGGGTTCACCCACGAGATCGGCGACATCGTCACCATCGCCACCCCGTCGCTCGGTGCGCTGGTCAACCGGGTGGAACGCAGTGACCGGGTGCGGCCCTGGCGCTTCGGCATCGGCGCCTTGATGCGCAACCTGGCCGCCCGGGGCCTGCTGCGCTAACCGTCCCGCTTGCGCGCGCGCTGGGCGATGTAGAGGCCGCTGCCGGCGATGATGGCGGCCCCGGCCAAGGTCGGCCGGTCCGGGATGGCGCCGAAGACGAGGTAGCCGACCAGCGTCGAATTGAGGATCTGGAGATAGGAGAAGGGTGCCACCGCGGAGGCGGCGGCGCGGCGGTAGGCGAGCGCCACGAAGCTATGGCCGATCGCGAAGGTGAGCCCCATGAACGCCATCCACCCCGCCTCGGCGAGACTCGGCGGCACCCAGACGAACGCGGCCATCGTCCCGGTCGCGACCAGCCCGCAGAGCGCGGTCCAGGCCAGCGTCGTCGGCGTGCTGTCGGTCCCGGCGAGGCGGCGGGTCAGGATCATGCCCACCGCCCAGCAGACCGCGGAGGCGAGCGGCAGGAACGCCGCCAGTTGGAACGCGTCGGTGCCGGGTTGGACCACGATCAGCACGCCGACCAGCCCGAGGATCACCGCCCCCCAGCGGCGCGGGCCGACCCGTTCGCCGAGCAGCGGCACCGACAGCGCGGTGATGAAGAGCGGCGAGGCGAACGCCATCGCGGTCGCATCCGCGAGCGGCAGGGCACGCAGTCCGAGGATGAACAGGGTGGTCGAGCCGATCAGGCAGCAGCCACGCAAGATCTGCAGGCCAGGGCTGCGTGAACCCAGTGCCGGCAGGCCGCCGCGCAGGAGCATCGGCAGGGCGGTGACCAGCGCGAAGCCGGCATAGCGCGCCCAGACCACTTCGAGCGCGGGGATGCGCCCGGTAAGGAATTTCGCCGCCGCGTCGCAGGCGGTGAAGAACAGAGCGGCGCCGATGATGCAGAGGATGCCGGCGATCGGGTCATTGCCCGCCGCCGTCGCCGCAGGCAGTGCCCGGGGCGCGGCGGGAGCGCGCAGGCTGCGCGCGAGGGAGGACATGGGGAGGGTCACGATCCTGAACGCCGCCGCGGCGGCTTGCGGGGAGGGGAGTGGTCTCGGTGCGCAACGTCCGTGGTCATCCGATACCGAAGCTTTATGGCGCCCGCGTGGCGGCTCCGGCGCCACGTGCGCTCAATCTTCGAGCAGGGCGAGTGCCGCCGCGGGTGCGGCGATGGCGGCCGCCTCGGCGAGCGCGGGGTCGTCCGTGAACAGCACGCCGATGTCGCGATAGGGGCGGCCGAGGGCGGCGGCGAGCCGGCGGGCGAGGAAGCGGCCGCAGCCCGCCCCGAGCACCGGGGCGGCCGGCGGCAGTGGCTGAGCCGAGAGCACCAGCGCGGCCGCATCCTCGATCGCGCGCGACTGCCGGGCGGCGAGCACGCGGGCGAGTTCGCGCCAGGCAGCGGGCGGGGCGGAGACGGCGTCGCGCCCGATCATGCGGGCGAGTCGCACGGCACTTTCGGCTACCGTCTTGCCGCGCCCGTCCGCGCTCGGATGCTGGTCGGCGCCGGCGGGCAGATCGCCGGTGAGGCGGTGGATGTCGGCCGTTGTGGCGAACAGTTCGGCCATCAATGGCACCCGTGCCCCCGCGAACGGAACCTCGGGGCCGAGCGCCATCAGCGGCGTGCGCACCACGCCGGTATAGACGAGTTCGCCGCAGGCCAGGCGCTGGTCGTCGCGCGCGCCGCGGGGGCACGGCATGCCGCCACTGCTGACGAGCAGATCGGTGGTGGTCGAGCCGATGTCGGCGAGCAGGAAATCGGCGAGCCGCGCCGCGGCGAAGCGCGCCGTCGCGTGCCAGTTGGCCGAGGCGACGGCCTCCGCCGCAACCGCTGCCGCCGCGGCGGGCACGAACCCCTCCGCCCCGGCGTAGAGGAGACATTCCGCCTCCGGCCAGGCCGCCCGCATGGCAGCGGCGAGGCGGGTCACCCCTTCGGCGCGGTCGGTGAACAGATCGGCGAGTTCCCCGGTCATGGTCACCCGATGGCGCATGGAGGGTGCGAGCGCCGCCCGCGCGGCGGCGAGTGCCGCCTCCAGCCGGTCCATCCCCTGCCAGAGCGGGCACGGGATCTGGCGGACCAGGCGCAGCGCGCCGGACTCGCCGGTCTGCGCGACCTTGAGGTGGGCGCCGCCGATGTCCCAGCCGGTCACCGGCGCGCGCGCGCTCATCTGTCGCCTGCCCATGGCTTGACAGATGCGGCCGCACACTTCCCCTTCGGCGGGGCGGAAGGAAGGGTGCGATGCACGTGATCCCGGTGATCGATCTCCAAGGCGGTGTCGTGGTCCACGCGCGGCGCGGAGAGCGGGCGTCCTATCGTCCGATCGAAACCCCGCTGGCGCGCGATGCCGCGCCGCTTTCGGTGGTGGGCGGGCTGATGGCGCTGCATCCGTTCCGCGCCCTCTATATCGCCGATCTCGACGCGATCGCGGGGATGGGCGAGCACCGTGCCGCGATCGGTGCGATCGGAGCGCGGTTTCCCGCGCTGCGCCTGTGGCTGGATGCGGGCTTTCGCGACCGCGCGACAGCGCAAGCGTGGCTCGCCCAGGAAAGGGGGGACCTGGTGCTGGCAAGCGAAGTGCAGGAGGACGCGCGGCTGCTCGACCTACTGCGCGCGCAAGCGCCGGAGCGGGTGATCCTCTCGCTCGATTTCCGTGGCGAGCACCTGCTCGGGCCGGCCACGCTACGGGAGCCTGCGCGCTGGCCGCACCGGGTCATCGCGATGACGCTCGCCCGCGTCGGCAGCGGCGAGGGACCGGATCTCGCCCGCGTGGGCGAACTCACCGCCGCTGCGCCGGACTGTTCGGTCCATGCGGCGGGTGGGGTGCGCGACGCGGCGGATCTGGAGGGGCTGCGCCAAGCGGGAGCGGCCGGGGTTCTGGTGGCCACCGCCCTGCACGACGGGAGGATCGGCCCGGCCGAACTCGCGGCGGCGGAGCGCGAGCGGTGATCCCGCCCGCCGCCGCGAGAAGTACCGGGAGCGAGGCTGCCGATCAGGCGGCGAAGGGATGCACCACCTTGTCCTTGGCCGCGACCATTTCGGCCGCGGTGGGCTGGCCGGCGACCGCGCGTTCGATCGAAAGCTTGGTAGCGCGGTAGTTGTATTCCTGGATCTTCTTGTCGTCCTCGGCGAGCCAGTGGATGAACACGCCGACGCAGATGAAGAGATCATCCGCCTCGTCGAGCGGGATGGTGCCCTCGGCCACGCAATCCGCCACCGCCTTGGCGACGCCATGCTGGGCCGGGCCGAACATCTGCACCGCCTGCTTGGCGCCCTTGATGGTGACCTTGTTGTAGAGGATCGTGTTCGGCTTGCAGGGCATGTTGGGCGCGATCACCGCGAGCAGCGAGGTGAACCCGTCCTTGTTGTTGGTGAGCGCGTTGCAGAAGGCGGCCTCGGCGGCGCCGCCGCGCGGCCCCATGATGAGGTCGATGTGGGCGACCTCGTTGCCGTCACCGGTCAAAGCCTCGCCGACCAAAGTCTTGGTGATCTTCGCCATGATTTCCTGTCCTCCCGGACGTTTCTGAAGGTGCAGCACTACAGCCAGCGACGACCGCGCGGACCGTGGCGGCGGCGGGTCATCCGCCCGCCATGATAGACCAACCCGCCCCGCCGGCAAGGCCGTCCGGGCCCGGAACGAGGGTGGGAGGAAGGGCAGCGGGCGGGATGGCTGCGCGCAGGGCGGCGAGCCGCGCGCCATCGAGCGCGGCCCCGCGCCCGCCGGCGCAGAGCGCACCACGGAAGCCGAGCAGATCAGGCGCGAGGGCGAGCAAGGGCGCGACGTCGGGGCCGCGCAGGGACCCGGCGAGCCCGGCGAAGAGACCGGCGGCCCGGGCGCGGGCGAGGAAGGCGGCGAGTTCGGCTTCGCTGCGATGGGCGCGCAACCCGCCAGCGGATTTTCCCGCCGTATCCAGCATGACACCGCGAAACCCCGCTCGCGCCAGTGCGGCGGGCGTGAGCAGATCGGGGGCGAGATCGGCGAACAGCACCGCGACCACGGGCAGACCGGTGCGGCCGAGTGCGGCGACGGTCGCCGCCGCGTCCCCCTCGGGTCGCAGCCCGATCTTGACGAAATCGACCCCGAGGGAGGCGATCGCCGCCACTCGTTCCACCACCATCGCGGGCTCCATCGCGAGATCGCCGACGGTCGCGCTGATCGGCACGCGCCCGCCGAACGCGGCGACGACGGCGGCGATCACGGTCTCCGGCAGTGCCGCGAGCGCGCCGTGGGAGGGGTCCTTGAGGTCGAGCACATCGGCGCCGCCGGCGAAGGCGACCGCGGCCTCGTCGGGGGAGCGGACCGAGGCGAGCAGCGCGGTCACGGGCTTTCTCCGGCGAGCACGGGGCCGATCCGGCGCATCAGCCACTCCCACGCCTCGCGCTCCGCGGCGCCGGCGGTCTTGTCCACCGCTATTTCGAGATAGGCGATTTCGCGGGCGATCTTCTCGCGCGGCAGGAGATCGAGCCGGGTGGCCAGGATCGCCGCCTCGATCACCGCGGCGCGGGCACGGTTGAAGCCGCGGAAGGGCGCGTGGTTCTCTTCGTGCAGCACGCGGCAGAAGAAGCGCGGGCGGGTGCGGTCCTCCGCCACCCGCGCCACCGCGAGTTCGGCGTGGGCGAGGGCGGCTTCCAGCACCGCGCCGGGCACCCGCCGTGCCGGGAAACGGGGCCAGTCCCGCCGGTCGGTGAGCAGGCCGGCGAAGGGGCGGGGGTCATCGGTGTAGCTCGCGACCGCGAACGGGACGGCGCGCAGATTGTCCAGCGTGCGCGAGGGGCGGAAGGGCGCGATGACGAGGTGCTCGCCCTCGGCGATCAGCCCGATCGGTGCGAAATGGATCTCTCCGTCCGCGGCCGTGGTGCAGAGGATGCATTCGCGGATCATCCCGCGCCCCCCTTGCGGCGGCGGGTCGGCAGCGTCGCGCCGGCGAGCGTGTGGCGGGAGAGATCGCGCTCCGGCGCGGGCGCTGCCACGCCCCAGCCGAGCGGCTCGTCCTGGGCGTAGCGCTTGCCCAGCCGCCAGGCGATCTCGGCCTTCGCGGTTTCGACGCCGAGGTAGAAGGCGTGCGCTCCATCGGCTTCGACGCCGAGGCGGGGGAACAGCGCGTAGGGGTCGGTCGCCACCGCGTGCAGGGCGCGGTTGTAGATGTGGATGCCGTCGGCGGCGGTCTCGATGCGGAAGTTGGCGTCGCCGATCATCGCGGCGAGGGCGGCGATCTCCTCCGCCGTCGCCGCATAGGGGCGGCGGTCGTGCAGGGCGAGGAGCGCGCTGTCGAAGCCGACCGGCAGGCTCGCCGCCTCGCGCGCGGCGAAGAACATCCGCCGCGCCCGGTCGGCCTCCGCCACCGCGCGGTGGCAGTGCGGGCTGACCTGCACCACCAGCACCGCGCGGATCGCGAGTTCGGAGGCGATGCCCATCAGGGTCGCGGTGACCCCGGTGGTGTCGGCGTCGGTCAGTTCGGTGAGATTGCCGATCCCCATGAGGATTTCCGCCGCGGGGCGGGCGCGCCGCAGTTCGAGATAGCGCCCGAGCGAGGCGGCGAAGCCGAAATGGATGGGGTCGAGGACCGGATCGGCGAGAAACGGCAGGGCCTGCGCGGCTCTGCGGTCGATCGCGCGCAGGAGCGAGGGGAGATCGCCCGGAGTCGCGGGGATCAGCACCGGCACCGCGGCGGTCCCGTCGGCGAGCCCGAGCGTCTCCTCGGTGAGGCTGAGCAGGAAGTCCGCCCCCGCCAGCGCCGCCCGGCGCAGCAGGCCGGCGTCGGCGGAATCGAGGCTCACGCGGAACCCCTCCCCGTGCAGCGCCGTGATCGCGGCCTCGAGTTGGGGTAACGGAGTGTCGGGCAGCGCGCCGAGGTCGATCACGTCCGCCCCGTCCGCGCGATGGGCGCGGGCGCGCGCGAGGATCGCGGCGAGGTCGAGCGCCGAGGCATCGACGATCTCGGCGAAGATGGTGACATCGTAGCGGGAAAGATCGGGTGCGCGCGCCGCAGCGCCGAAGAAGGCCGGCAGATCGCCGACGTCCTCCGGCCCGCGCGCGAAGGGCACGCCGTAGTGGGCGGCAAGCGCCGCGAGATCGCCGCGGAACCGCCCGGGCAGGAGGACGCGGTCCGCGTGGACCGGGGCGGGCAGGCGGCGGCGGATGATTTCCTCGGTCATCAGCGCGGCCACCTTGACCCCGATATCGACCACCTCCCAGGTGAAGCCCGCCGCCATTCCCTCCAGGATGCGGGTCAGCCGGGCGTGGGCGAGCCGCCCGGTCAGGAAAAGGAGATGTTCAGCCATGCCAGCCGGCGCGCGAGCGCCGCTTCGAGTTCGGGGAGCGTTTCCACCACCTCGGTCGCATCGAAGCCGCGCAGGCGCGCGACATTGTCGAGATCGATCCGCCGCGGATAGACCGTGACCATGCCGCCCGGTGCCTCGGTCTCCATCTCGGGGGCGGTGTCGCAGGCGAAGACGATGGCCGGGATGCGGCATTTGCCGGCCTGGGCGAAGATGTTGGTGGCCAGCGTGTCGGAGATGCCGGCGACGCATTTGGCGACCGTGTTGGAGGTCGCGGGGCCAAGCACCAACGTATGATAGACGCCCTGGTAGAACAGCCCCACCGGTGCGGCCGAGGCGGTGGTGTCGCGGAAGACGCGGGCGGATTTGGGCAGCCGGCCGAGATCGTCGCGATACATGCGGATCACCTCGGCGCCCGCCCGGCTGACGAAGAGATCGACGTCGGGGATGCGCCCGATCAGCGCGAGCGTCTCGCGCACGAAGTGGCCCGAGCCGGTCAGCCCCCAGGCCAGGCGCGGGGTGGCGGGTTCGGCGCTCATCGGAAGCCTTCCGCGGCCAGGCGGAGCGCGGGCATTTCGCCGCGCGCCCAGGCGGCGTGGGCGGAGGCGGCGACGAGATCGCAGGCGAGGCCATGGCGGGAGAGCAGCGCGGGCAGGGCGGCATCGATGACGCCGCTCGCGACCAGGGCGGCGGCGCTGGCCCCGGCGCGCTCGAGCGGGGCCGACTTGACCAGCACCAGGCGGCGGATGCCGAGCCTGCCGGCAAGCCAGGCGGCGAGACTGTCCGAGGTCACGTCCCAGCTTGGGGCGAGATCGGGCGCCTCTGCCGCCATCGCGGTGGGCAGCCACACCGGCACCATCCCCTCCCGCTGCGCGCGGGTGATGGAAGCGGCGGAGGCAGCCGGGCGCAGGGTTGGCGAGAGTGCGGCGAGCATCAGCCCGAACTGCTCCATGGCCAGCAGCGCCATGCGGTGCGCCGCGCGGTCGTCGAAGCGCCAGCGCGCCTGGGCCGCACGCACCGCGTCCGCGAACGGGCCACCGCCGGGAACCACGACCAGCGGCCCGGCGTGGCCGGCCAGTGCCGCGAGCCAGGGCGCAAGCCACGGGCCGTTCGCCAGGCTGCCGCCGAGCTTGAGGACGAAGCGGCGCTCAGCCGGTGCCGCCATGGCGCGCGTGGGGCAGGGGAAAGCGCGCGGCAGCGGGCAGCCCGGCGCGGCGGCGGGTGATCTCGACGCCCACGCTCTCCGCTTCGGGCACGATGTCGAGCTTTTCCACCGCGACCCGCGCCTCTTCCACATGCGGGTCGGAGAGGCAGAAGGCGCAGATCGCCTCGGCCAGCGTCTCGACCAGGTTGATGTGGCCGCGGGCGAGGAGGGCGCGGATGCCGGCGATGAGATCGTCGTAGGAGAGCACGTGGGCGATATCGTCCCCGAGCGGGCCGGGGTCGCGCAGTACCGCGAGATCGAGGCTGAAGCGGACCCGCTGCGGTCCGAGCTTCTCCTCCGCATAGACCCCGATCCGGGCGGGGAGCACGAGATTGCGGACCCGCATGCGATAGCGCCGCTCCTCCTCCGCGCCGTCCGCGGGCACGGTCATCCGGTCGGCGAGGATGTGGGTGAGCGACATGGCGCGGGAACCTCCCTGGTGTCCCGGCGCCATCTTGCCCCAGGGTGTTTCCGCCGGCAAACCTCACGTGCCGGCGCGGCCGAGCGCATCCTCCGCCGCCAGCCATTCCTCCTCGGCGGCCTCGATCGCACCGGCGATGGCAGCCAGCCGGCGCTGGAATGCAGCGACGCGCGGCCCGTGCGCGCCGTCGTAGAGGGCGGGGTCGGCGAGGCTCGCCTCGATCCTCGCCCGCTCGGCGGCGAGGCGGGCGATGGCCGCCTCGGCCTCGCGCGCGGCGCGGCGCAGGGGCGCGAGTGCTGCCCGCGCTTCGGCCCGTTCGCGCCGTTCGTCGCGCCGGCCGGGGCCGGGTTCGCCGCGCGCCGGGCCGCGGGCGCGTTCCGCGAGCAGGGCGCGGTAGGCGTCGAGATCGCCCTCGAAGGGTACGACGCGCCCGTCCGCCACCAACCAGAGACGGTCGGCGATCTCCTCGACCAGTTCGGGGTCGTGGGAGATCAGCAGGACGGCGCCGGGAAACACTGCCAGCGCCTTGACCAGGGCGGCGCGGGCGTCGATGTCGAGATGGTTGGTGGGCTCGTCGAGGATGAGCAGGTGCGGTGCCTCGCGGCTGGTCAGCGCGAGCAGGAGCCGGGCCTTCTCGCCGCCCGACAGATCGGCGACCATGGTCTCCGCCCGCCCGGCGTCGAGCCCGAAGCGGGCGAGATGGGCGCGCAGTTCGGTGGGGCCGAGGCGCGGTGCGGCGCGGGCGAGATGGGCGAGCGGGGTCTCCGCCGCGTTCAGTTCCGCCTCCTGGTCCTGGGCGAGATAGCCCACGGCGAGCCGCGGGCCACGGCGGATCTCGCCGGCCTGCGGGGGCAGGCGGCCGGCGAGCAGCTTGGCGAAGGTCGATTTGCCGTTGCCGTTGGCGCCGAGCAGGGCGATGCGGTCCTCGGTGTCGATGCTGAGATCGAGCCCGCGCAGCACCGGCCTGCCGTCGTAGCCGGCCGCCACACCGGCGAGAGTAAGGATCGGCGGGGCCAGGCGCGTGGGCGCGGGAAAGGCGAAGCGGACCGGCGTTTCCTCGATCACCGCCTCGATCGCAGGCAGGCGGGCGAGCGCCTTGAGGCGCGACTGGGCCTGGCGCGCCTTGGTCGCCTTGGCGCGGAAGCGATCGACGAAGCCCTGGATGCGGGCGCGCTCGGCGGCGACGCGCTCGGCGCTCTTCTCCGCCTGCTCCGCGCGTTCGGTGCGCAGGCGGAGGAATTCGGCGAAGCCGCCCGGCGTCAGCCAGGCCTTGCCGCGGTCGAGATGGGCGATGGCGGCGACCGCGCGATCGAGCAGGCCGCGGTCGTGGGAGACGATGAGCGCGGCACCGGGAAAGCGGGCGAGCCAGCCCTCGAGCCAGAGCGCGGCTTCGAGGTCGAGGTGGTTGGTGGGCTCGTCGAGCAGCAGGAAGTCGGGCTCGGGGAAGAGCGCGGCAGCCAGCGCCACCCGCATCCGCCAGCCGCCGGAGAAGCTGGAGACGGGACGCGCCTGGGCCGCGGCGTCGAAGCCGAGGCCGGAGAGGATGGCCGCCGCCCGCGCCGGGGCGCTGTCCGCGCCGATGGCGCGCAGCCGCTCGTGGATGTCGGCGAGCCGCCCGGGCTCGGCCCGGTCGGCCTCGGCGAGCAGGGCGAGACGCTCGGCGTCGGCGGCGAGCACGGTCTCGGCCAGGCTGGCCGGCCCCGAGGGCGCCTCCTGCGCCACCCGGCCGAGGCGGACGCGGGAGGCGAGGCGGATGGTGCCGCCGTCGGGCGCCATCTCCCCGGCGATCAGGCGGAGCAGGGTCGATTTGCCGGCCCCGTTACGCCCGACCAGGCCGACCCGCTGGCCGGGGGCGATGGCGAGATCGAGCCGATCGAACAGCGCCCGCCCGGCAAGGCGGAGGCTGACGTCGGTGAGGGTGAGGAGCGACATGGGCGCCCATGTAGCGAAGCCGGTGGCGGCAGGCGAGGGGTTGCCGGGCGCGGGAAATCCGTCTAAGGCGCCGCGCCACAGTCAACGGAAAGAGACGCAACGCCATGGCCATCGAGCGCACGCTTTCGATCATCAAGCCGGACGCCACGCGGCGCAACCTCACCGGGCGGATCAACGCGGCACTGGAAGCGGCCGGGCTTTGCATCATCGCCCAGAAGCGGCTGCAACTGACGCGGGGACAGGCCGAGGCCTTCTATGCCGTGCATCGCGAGCGCGGGTTCTTCCACGATCTGGTGAATTTCATGATTTCCGGCCCGGTGGTGGTGCAGGTGCTCGAAGGCGAGGGGGCGGTAGCGCGCAACCGCGAGGTGATGGGGGCGACCGACCCCGCCAAGGCGGCCGAGGGAACCATCCGCAAGCTGTTCGCCGAGAGCATCGAGGCCAACTCGGTTCATGGCTCCGATTCGGCCGAGAACGCCGCGACCGAGATCGGGTTCTTCTTCGCCGCCATCGAGATCGTCGGCTGAGCGGGGCAACCACGCAGCGCTCAGACCAGGAAATAGTCCATCAGCAGCAGCAGGATCACGAGGAAGACGATCGCACCGACGATGAAGCTGGTGAAGGCGCCCCAGAACCGCTGTTTCTGGGCCAGAATCTGCTCTTCGGTCAGGGCGGGCGGGGTGGTGGCGGGGGCGTGGGACATGTGGGTCTCGTTCGTCCGGCGGTGAAATCGCTTTCTTCGTTCTAGGGCGCACAGCGCGGGTCGGGCAAGGGGTTGGCGAGCGCGGCCTTCGCATCCGCCGCGGTGGGCTGGGGCCCGCCGGCGGCGGCGGCGAGCGCCATCGGGTAGATGCGATGCTCCTGCACCAGCACTCTCGCGGCGAGCGTTGCCGCCGTGTCCCCCGCCAGCACCGGGACCGCGGCTTGCGCGAGGATCGGCCCCTCGTCCATCCGCTCGGTGACGAGATGGACGGTGCAACCGTGCAGCCTGGCCCCGGCGGCGAGCGCGCGCTCGTGGGTGTGCAGGCCGGGGAAGGCGGGCAGCAGGCTGGGATGGATGTTCAGCATCCGCCCCGCCCAGCGCCCGACCAGATACGGCGTGAGCAGGCGCAGGTAGCCGGCGAGACAGACCAGTTCGACGCCGGCCGCGAGCAGCGCCTGGTCGATCGCCTGCTCGTGGGCGACGCGGTCGGGCCCGTAGGGACGATGGTCGATCGTTGCCGCGGCGACCCCCGCCGCGCGTGCGAAGGCAAGGCCGGGGGCCGCGGGGCGGTTGGAGAGCACCAGCGAGATCGCGGCGGGAAAGCCGGGCTCGGCCGCGGCCCGCACCAGCGCTTCGAGGTTGCTGCCCCGCCCGCTGATCAGTACCGCCGTGCGCCGGCGCGACCCGGCCCGCCGTGGCGCAGCATCGGTCACCGCGGCCAGCCGGCGGGCAGCGCCACCTCCACCGCCGCCGGACCGGGCCGCGCCTCGACATGGCCGAGCGGGATCACGCGCTCGCCAAGATCGGCGAGCAGGCTCGACGCGCGCGCCGCGTCGGAGGTGATCAGCGCCATGCCGATCCCGCAGTTGAAAACGCGCAGCATTTCCTCCGGCGCCACGTTCCCGGCTGCGGCGAGCCAGGCGAAGACCGGCGGCGGGGTCCAGGCACGCGCATCGAGGAGGCCGCAGGTGTCGGGCGGCAGCACGCGCGGGAGGTTGCCGGGCAGGCCGCCGCCGGTGACGTGGGCCGCGGCCTTGAGCAGCCCGGCGCGGGCGAGCGCGAGCAGCGGGCGGACGTAGATGCGGGTGGGGGCGAGCAGGGCCTGCGCGAGCGGGCGTTCGGGCGCGAAGGGAGCGGGATCGTCCCAGGCGAGGCGCTGATCGGCGACGATCCGCCGCACCAGGGAGAAGCCGTTCGAATGAACCCCCGAACTCGCCAGGCCGAGCACCGCATCGCCGGCGGCGACGCCCTGCGGCAGCAGCGACCCGCGTTCCGCCGCACCCACCGCGAAGCCGGCGAGGTCATAGTCGGGCGGCGCGTACATCCCCGGCATTTCCGCCGTCTCGCCGCCGACCAGCGCGCAGCCCGCCATCCGGCAGCCCTCCGCGATGCCCGCGACGACTTCCCGCGCGGTCGCGACCGAAAGCCGGGAGGTGGCAAAATAATCGAGGAAGAACAGGGGCTCCGCGCCCTGCACGACGAGATCGTTCACGCACATGGCGACGAGGTCGATGCCCACCCCCTGGTGCTGGCCGGAGGCGATGGCGAGCTTGAGCTTGGTGCCCACCCCGTCGGTGGTGGCGACCAGGATGGGGTCGCGAAAGCCCGCCGCGCGGAGGTCGAACAGCGCCCCGAATCCGCCCAGGGAGCCGGCGACGCCGGGGCGGAAGGTGGCGCCGGCGAGCGGCTTGATCGCCTCGACCAGCGCATCGCCGGCGTCGATGTCGACGCCGGCGATGCGATAGGTGGTGCTGGTCATGGGCGCCCCCGATGCGCTAGGCGTTGCTGCGGGCCGCTGCGGCCCGGAAACAGGAAGCCGTCGCATGCCGAGCGCAAACAATCACAGAGCGGTTTCCCGCGCAACGGCGGCACACCATGCCTGACGGCGCCCGCCTGCGCGGGGGTGCGCTGGTGCTCACCCTGCCCAACGCCATCACCTTCGCCCGGCTCTGTAGCGTGCCGCTCGCGGTCTGGCTGGTGCTGCGCGGCGACATGGCAGACGGTTTCTGGCTGTTCGTCGCCGCCGGGCTTTCCGACGCCCTGGACGGGTGGCTGGCGCGGCGCGGCCACGGCAGCGCGGTGGGCGCGGTGCTCGACCCGATGACCGACAAGGCGATGCTGGTGAGCATGTATGTCACCCTCGCAGCCGCCCACGTGCTGCCGTTCTGGATCGCCATCCTGGTGGTGTTCCGCGACCTCCTGATCGTCGGCGGCGTGCTCGCGCTCGCGGTGCTCGGCCAGGCGGTGACGATCCACCCTTTGTTCATCTCCAAACTCAATACTGCTTTGCAAATTATTCTGATTGCTTGTGCCATGCTTGAGAACGGGTATGGGCTTCGGGTGCCGCACCTGGTCGACTCCCTGGTCGTGGTGGTAGCGGCCAGCACCATCGCCTCGGGCGCGGCCTATGTCGGCAAGGCGGCGGTGTGGCGATGAGCGGCGCCGCTCCCACCCCGGCCGGCGCCTCGCGCGTCCAGCGGCTCGCACTGCTGGCCGGGCTGCTGCTGGTGGTATGGCTGGGGCTCAACCTCTTCGCCTCCATCCTGCTGCCGTTCGTCGCCGCCGCCGGCATCGCCTATTTTCTTGATCCGCTGGCCGGCCGGCTCACCGGCTGGGGGTTGCCGCGGGGGCTCGCCGCGCTGCTGCTGGTGATCGGGCTGATCACGACGACGCTGCTGTTCGCGCTGCTGCTCTACCCGCTCATCGTCTCCCAGCTCGGCATCCTCATTGCCCGCCTGCCCGCCTATGCCCATGACCTCCAGCTCTGGGCCACGGCGCAGGTGAGCCGGCTGCAGGCCGAGCTCGGGCCGGGCTACGTCAACGCGCGGCTGCGTGATCTCGTCGGCAGCCAGGCGGGCGCGATGCTCTCGTTCCTGGCGGGCGCGGTGAGCCGGGTGATCGGCGGCGGCTTCGCGCTGTTCAACGTGCTCAGCCTGCTCATCGTCACCCCGATCATCGCCTTCTACCTGCTGCGCGACTGGCCGGGGATTCTCACCCGCCTGGACAGCTGGTTGCCGCGCCGTTACGCCGAGGTGCTGCGGGCGCAGGCGCGGGAGGTCGATCGCATCCTTTCCGCCTGGCTCCGAGGACAGGCGCTCTGCTCGTTGATTCTGGGGCTTTTCTATGCTGGCGCGCTGACCGCGGTGGGGCTCGACCTGGGGCTGATCGTGGGGTTCATGTCGGGGGTGATCTCGTTCATCCCCTACGTCGGGACGATCAGCGGGGCGGTGAGTTCGATCGCGCTCGCCTTCGCGCAGTTTCCCAACTGGCACGGGGTGGCATTGGTCGGAAGTGTGTTCGTCGCCGGCAACCTGCTCGAAAGCTATGTCATCTACCCGCGCTTCCTCGGCGATCGGGTGGAGCTGCCCGCGGCGTGGGTGATCTTCGCCCTGTTCGCCGGGGGGGCGGCGTTCGGCTTCGTCGGCGTGCTGCTCGCGGTGCCGGTGGCGGCGACGCTCGGGGTGTTGATCCGCTTCTGGCTGCGCCGCTACCTCGCCAGCCCGCTCTATCTCGACCCTCCGCCACCGGCGCGCAGCCTGCCGCCGCGATGAGCCAGGGGGCGATCGGCGAGGCGGCGCGCCAGCTTCCGCTGCCGTTCGCCGAGACCGAGCGGTTCGAGGAGGCGGATTTCCTCGCCGCCCCCTCCAACGCCGCCGCCCGTGCCTGGCTCGACCAGGAAGGCGAATGGCCGGAACGGCGGCTGTGGCTGTGGGGAGAGGGCGGCTGCGGCAAGAGTCACCTGCTGCATCTCTGGGCCCGGCGGACCGGGGCGGTGGTGCTCCGGGGCCCCGCGCTGCGTGGCCTGCCCGGGCTTTCCGCTGCCGCCGTCGCGGTCGATGACGCCGATGCGCTGGCCGAGGAGCAGGCGCTGCTGCATCTGCTCAATGCGGCGGCCGAAGCGCGCCTGCCGGTTTTGCTGGCCGGACGCAGCCCGCCCGGCCGCTGGGCGGTACGGCTTCCCGACCTCGCCAGCCGGCTGCGGGCGACGAGCGCGGTCGGCATCGGGCCGGCGGAGGATGAATTGCTGCTGACACTTCTCGCCCGCCTCGCCGCCGGGCGCCAGCTTGCCCTGCCCAACGGGCTCGCCCCGTGGCTGCTGGCGCGTCTGGCCCGCACGCCCGCGACCCTGCGCGAAGCGATCGCCCGGCTCGACCGCGCCAGCCTGGCGAGCGGTGGGCGCGTCACCCGCAGCCTCGCCGCCGCTGCTCTCGCCGATCTTCTGGTATCCGCCCCGCCCACCGGCGCGGCGCCGGCGCTTTCACCGCCCGGCCCGATGCTCCTATAGTGGAGCGATGGATCTTCTGGTCCCCGACCCGGACTTCGCCACCGCCAAGCCGCCGCCGGGCGATCCCCGGCGCTTCATCAACCGCGAGCTTTCCTGGCTCGCCTTCAACCACCGGGTCCTGGAGGAGGCGGAGAATCCCGCCCACCCGCTGCTCGAGCGGCTACGCTTCGTCTCGATCAGCGCGACCAACCTCGACGAGTTCATCTCCGTCCGCGTCGCCGGGCTGATCGGGCAGGTCAAGGCCCGCGTCACCGCGCTATCGGCGGACGGGCTCACCGCCGGCCAGCAGTTGGCCGAGATCGGCGCCCGCACCCGCGCGCTGCTCGCCGAGCAGCAGCGGGTGTGGACCGGGCTGCGCGAACGGCTCGCCGAGGCCGGCCTGCTGCTGGTCGCGGCGGCGGATCTGCCGGCGCGCGAGCGTTCCTGGCTCGAGGATTATTTCATGGAGCGGGTGTTTCCGGTGCTCACCCCGCTCGCCATCGACCCCGCCCATCCGTTTCCCTTCGTGCCCCACATGGGCCTCGTGCTGGCGCTCATCCTTGCCGCCGACGATGGGCAGACCCAGCTGCGCGGGCTGGTGCCGCTGCCCGCCCAGATCCCCCGCTTCGTGCGCCTGCCCGGGGTTCCCATCCGGTTCGTGGCGATCGAGGAGATGGTGCTGCTGTTCCTCTTCCGCCTGTTTCCCGGCTTCGCCGCCACCGGACAGGGCCTCTTTCGCGTCATCCGCGACACCGACATCGAGTTTTCCGACGAGGCGGACAATCTGGTCCGCTCCTACGAGAGCGCGCTCAAGCGCCGCCGTCGCGGCAGCGCCATCCATCTCACCATGGACCGCGCCATGCCCGGCGAACTGCGCGCCCTGGTCGCCGACGAGATCGACGTCGCGGAGGAGCAGATCCTGCTCGAGGGTGGACTGATCGGGGTGGCCGAACTGCGCCAGATGATCGTCGAGGACCGGCCCGATCTGCTGTTCCGGCCCTACAACGCCCGCTTCCCCGAACGCATCCGCGATTTCGGCGGCGATTGTTTCGCCGCCGTCCGTGCCAAGGACATCATCGTCCACCATCCCTACGAGAGCTTCGACGTGGTGGTGCAGTTCCTGCGCCAGGCGGCCGAAGACCCCCAGGTGGTGGCGGTGAAACAGACCCTCTACCGCACCGGCCAGGAGAGCCCGATCGTGCGCGCGCTGATCGAGGCGGCGGAGGCCGGCAAGTCCGTCACCGCGATGGTGGAATTGCGCGCCCGCTTCGACGAGGAGGCCAACATCCGCCTCGCCCGCTCGCTCGAATCGGCCGGCGTGCAGGTGGTGTTCGGCTTCGCCGGGCTCAAGACCCACGCCAAACTCTCGCTCGTCGTGCGCCGGGAGGGGCAGGGCCTGCGCGCCTACGCCCATTTCGGCACCGGCAACTACCATCCCGTCACCGCGCGCATCTACACCGACCTCAGCTTCTTCACCTGCGAGCCGGAACTCACCCGCGACGCCGCCCGCCTGTTCAATTTCATGACCGGCTACGCACGCCCGGAGAAGATGGAGGCGGTGGCGTTCAGCCCGCTCACCCTGCGCGCCCAGCTGTGCGACCTGATCCGCGCCGAGATCGACCATGCCCGGGCCGGCAAGCCTGCGGGGATCTGGATCAAGGTCAATTCGCTGGTCGATCCCGCGCTGATCGACCTGCTCTACGAAGCCTCCGCGGCCGGCGTGCCGGTGGATGCGGTGGTGCGCGGCATCTGCTGCCTGCGCCCCGGCGTGCCCGGGCTGTCGGAGAACATCCGGGTCAGATCCATCGTCGGCCGCTTCCTCGAACACAGCCGCGTCTATGCCTTCGCGGGCGGCCACAAGCTGCCCTCCCGCCATGCGCTGGTCTTCATCGCGAGCGCCGATCTGATGACCCGCAACATGGAATTCCGCATCGAGGCGCTGGTGCCGATCCACAACCCGACGGTGCACGCCCAGGTGCTCGACCAGATCATGGTGGTGAACCTGCGCGATACCGCCCAGTCCTGGACGCTGTCGGCGGAGGGCGAATGGCGGCGGGTGGCGCCGGGCACCGCGCCCTTCTCGGCGCATGAATATTTCATGACCAATCCCTCGCTCTCCGGCCGCGGTTCGGCCCTGCACGGGGCGGAGATCGGCCCCGCCCAGCGCGCCAGCGCCCCGGCCCGGCGCTGAGCACACCGATGCCCTACCGCCCGCGCTCGGACGCTCCCCGCCGTGCCGTCGTCGATCTCGGTTCCAACTCGGTCCGCCTCGTCGTTTTCGAGGGCGACACCCGCAACCCGATCGCCATCTTCAACGAGAAGGCGGTGCTGCGCCTCGGGCGTGGATTGCAGGAGAGCGGGCGGCTGAACCCCGAGGGCATGGCCCAGGCGCTCACCGTGATGGGCCGCTACCGGGCGGTCGCGGAGGCGATGGGCGCCGCGCCGTTCGAGGTGCTGGCGACCGCCGCGGTGCGGGAAGCGGCGAACGGGGCGGAATTCGTCGCCGAACTGGGGCGGCGCATGGCCGACACGCCGATCCGCGTGCTCGCCGGCGAGGTCGAAGCGCGGCTTTCGGCGGAGGGCGTGCTGAGCGGCATTCCCGCCGCCGACGGGCTGCTCGCCGACATCGGCGGCGGCTCGCTCGAACTGGTCCGCATCGATCGCGGCATCATCGGCCCGGTTGCGACGCTGCCGCTCGGGGTGATCCGGCTGGCCGAGCGGGCGGGCGGTGACCCCGCCAAGGCGCGGGCGATCGTCGAGGGCGAACTCGCAGGCGTGGGCTGGGTGGGGCAGACCGGCGGGCGCGATCTCTACCTGGTCGGCGGCGCCTGGCGGGCGCTGGCGCGCATCCACATGGCGCAGACCGGCTACCCGCTCGCCATGGTCCATCACTATACCATCTCCCGCGAGGAGGCCCGCGACCTCGCCGGGATGATCGCCCAGGCGCCGCGGCGGACGATCGAGCGGCTGCCCGCGGTGCCGCGCCGGCGGATCGAGGATCTGCCCTTCGCCGCCGTGGTGCTGCGCCGTCTGTTGCGGGCGAGCGGGGTGCGCCGGGTCGTGTTCAGCGCCAACGGGCTGCGCGAGGGCTGGTTCATGGCGCTGATGCCCCCCGATCTGCGCGCCGAGGACCCGCTGCTGGCCGCCGGGCGGGAGATGGCGGGCAGGCTCGGCCGCGATCCCACCCTGCCGCCGGCGCTGTTCGAGTGGACCGCGCCCCTCTTTCCGCGCGAGAGCGCCGAGGAAGCGCGGCTGCGGCTCGCCGCCTGCTGGCTTTCCGACATCGGCAGCCACGAGCACCCGGAGTACCGCGCCGAGCAGTCCTTCCTGCGGGTTCTCCGCCAGCCCGGCATCGGGCTCGACCATCACGCCCGCGCCTTCCTCGCCCTCACCCTCGCGCTGCGCTACGAGGCCGAGCCCGATGCGCCGTTTCTCGCTCCGGCCCGCCTCCTGCTCGACATGGTGGCGGCGAGCCGGGCGGTGGCGCTGGGCTGGGGCCTGCGCCTGGCCTATACGCTCTCGGCCGGCACGCCCGACCTGCTCGCCGGCACCGCCCTCGTGGTGCGCGACGGGCATCTGGTGCTGCGGCTCGCCGAGGGCAGCGGCGTATTCGCCGGGGAGAGCGTGATCCGCCGCCTCGCCACGCTCGCCGAGGCACTGGGCAAGGAGCCGCTCGCCGAGGTCGCCGCCTGAAGCGGCGGACCGGGGGCAGTGAGCAGGGGAGAAGCGGCGATGGGCAGGAGCGATACTGCGGTGAAGGGCCGGCTGCGATGAGCTGCTTCGATCTCCCGCGCGGGCTCGGCTTCGGCGGCGCACCGCTCGGCAACCTGTTCGCGGCGATCGCAGAGGCGGAGGCGCGGGCGGTGCTCGATGCCGCGTGGGAGTGCGGTCTGCGCTACTACGACACCGCGCCGCTCTACGGCCTCGGCCTCTCCGAGCACCGCTTCGGCGCCGCACTGCGCGCCCGCCCGCGCGGCGCATTCGTGCTGTCGAGCAAGGTCGGGCGCATCCTTGTCCCCGACCCCTCCGCGCCGGCCGAGCAGCACGGGTTCGTGGGTAGGCTTCCGTTCCGGGTCCGTTTCGACTATTCTGCCGCCGGCGCGCAGCGCTCGGTCGAAGACAGTTGCCAGCGCCTCGGCATGAGCCGGATCGACGTCGCCTTCCTCCACGACCCCGACGAATATACCCATGGTGCGGACTGGCGTGCCCGCCACGCGGAGGCGATGGCCGGCGCCGCGCCCGCGCTCGCCGACCTGCGCCGGGCCGGGGTGATCGGGGCCTGGGGGCTCGGCGTCAACCAGGTCGAACCCTGTCTGCTCGCGCTCGAACACGCCGACCCCGACCTGTTCCTCCTCGCCGGGCGCTATACGATGCTGGACACCGCCGCACTCGACACGCTGTTTCCGGCCTGCGCGGCGCGCGGGGTGGGGGTGGTGATCGGCGGGCCGTACAACTCCGGCCTGCTCGCCGGCGGCACCACCTTCGACTATGCCGCGGCGCCGGCGGAGATGGTGGCGCGGGTGCGGCGCATCGGGGCGGTGTGCGCGCGCTTCGGCGTCTCCATCAAGGCCGCGGCGCTGCAATTCTGCGCCGCCCACCCGGTGGTGGTCGCGGTCATCCCCGGCGCGCGCAATGCGGCCGAACTGCGTGAGAACGTCACCCTGTTCGCGAGCCCCATTCCAGGCGCCTTCTGGGCCGCGCTGAAGGCCGAAGGGCTGCTCGCTGCCCACGCGCCGACCCCGGAGGGCTGACCGCCCGCGGGCGGGTTGCCGGGCGGGGCGCGTTCGCGCTCGCGCGCCGGGTTAGCGAAGCGTTCACCGGCGGCTGCCAGCATCCGGTCATGGATGGAGCCGGCCTCCCCACCGCGACCGCCCAGGTTGCCGCCCGAGAGCCCGGGGCCCCGCTGGCGCGGCTCCTGCGCGCCGCCACGCCGGTCGCGACGGTGGTCCACCGCGAGGCGAAGATCGGCGACAGTCTCTGCACCCTTCCCGCACTGCTCGCCCTGGCCGGGCTGCTGGGGCGCGAGGTTGCGGTCCGCGGCGCCTTCTGTCCCGCGGTCGCGCCACTCCTGCGCCACCTTCCGCTGCGTTTCGAGCCAGCCCCGGCCGGCAACCCGCTGCTCGAGTTCCGCCTCGACATCCAGCGCGTGTATCAGGACGCGAACCAGGCGGACGAACACATGGCGGCGGGGTTCTGCCGCCATCTCGGCCTTCCGCTGCCCGCGCTCCCCGAAGCACTGCCACTCGCTGCCGAGGATATCGGTTTGCCTGCCGGCATCGTACTCAGCCCGTTCAGCGGTTCGGCGAACGGCTGGTACAAGGTCTGGCCGACCGACCGCTGGCTGGCGCTAGCGGATCGGCTCGCCCGGTGCCATCCCGACTTGCCGCTCTACGTGATCGGCGGTGCGGACGACGACATGTCGCCCTACGCGGCCGCCGGCCCGATGCCTCTGCCCGGGCTCGCGCTTCCCGAGGTGCTCGGGCTGCTGCGCGCGGCGGCGGCGGTGATTTCGATCGACAACGGCATCTCCCACCTCGCCCATTTCGGCGCGGTGGCGCGGCATGTGCTGCTCTATCCCGCGCTGCTCGCCCCTGCGCTGGTGGCGAACCCGCGCGCGCGCATCCTGCGTGCCGCCCCGGAGGCGATCGGCGTTGATCAGGTCTGGCGCGAGACCGATGCGCTGCTGTCCCCGGCCTTGGCGGGGTGACCCTCAGGCGCCCGCGACTTCCCGAAACGCCGGGGTCCGGTGCAGTACTTCCGCCGCGTATTGCGGCTTGAGCATCATGCCGACGACCAGGTCATCGAGCGTCTCGACCGGCAGGAACCGTTCGACGGCGCGCGGCCGGAAGTGCGCGAGCAGAGGCCGGCGCGCGCCGGGCACGCCCACCAGCGCAACCTCCCGCGCGCCGTGGAATCCATCCTGCGGGCAGCCGCGCCAGTTGTCCGGATTGAACGCGTCCACGATGTGCAGATGCACCGCCATCCCGGCCTCGCGGAGCCAGGCGATCGTCCGCGCGCCGGCATCGACGCTGTTGCACTCGGCATAGACGATCGGCTGCGTCTTGCCGAGGAGCCCGATCGCCCCTTCCAGCACCGCGGATTCCATCCCCTCGGCATCGATCTTCACCAGATCGCAGCGTTCGAGCCCGAGCTGGTCGAGAGAGATCGCCGGCACGACCACACTCGGGCCCGGGTCCGTGGCGGGCGCGTCGGCGAGCGCCGCGCTGCCGAAGCTGCGCGGGCTGCGGATGTCGATCGCGGGCAGCGCGAGGGTGGCGGACCCGCCGGGGGCCCCGACCGCGCCGAGCCGCGCCTCCACCGTCTCCGCCCCGTTCACCGCGAGGTTGTTGACCAGCAGGGCGAAGGAATCCGGCTGCGCTTCGAACGCGATCACGCGGCCACCCGGTCCCACCGCCGCGGCGAAGGCGAGACTGTGGGTTCCGATGTAGGCGCCGACGTCGAGAACGACGCCGCCGGCGGGAATGAACCGGCGCAGGAAGGCGATCTCGTTTTCCGCCCACTCGCCGTAGCGGGCGAGGGAAAAGGTCAGTGCTCCGCTGTCGTGGCGAAACACCGCCATGACCCCGTGCCGCGTCGGGACTTCCGCAACCAGTCCGGCCACGGTCCATTGGCAGGTCCGGACGATGCTGTCGGCGGCGTCTGCCGCGGAGGAGACGTTGGTGTCCATCGGATCGGCGGTGCTCCCTGTTGCGTCACTCGGCGGGGGCGAGCGCGGGCGGCCCGGCCGCGGCGAGCATCGTCGCGTCGTTCCCCGAAATTCGTCCGTCTGCCCGCACCCGCACCGCGCGCAGTTCCGTCGTCACCGTGCGCAAGCCGGCGCGTTCGACGACCTGGCGGAGGAAGTGCTCGGCGTGCAGGAAGCCCATGTCGAGGCAGGCATCGACGAGGCAGCGCCAGCGCGAGGCGTAGATCCCGGCGGCCGCGGCGGTGGCGAACGCGAAGCGGTCGTTGATGCCGCCCCAGCCCTGCCACGACGGCACCACGAGATCGCAGGCGTCCGCGAGCAGCGGCGCGAGCGTGGTCGGCGGATCGAGACGGTCGAGATACAGCAGATCCGGGCGCAGGAAGATCACGAGGTCCGCGGGATCGGGGGCGGCGAGCGTGATCAGCGACCACAGACGATCGAGGCTGCGCAACTGGTGGCAGAGATTGCGCAGGCTCGCATACCCGTCTGCGAAAGCGTCGGGAAAGGCGCTGGCGAGCTCGTATTCGCGGGCGATCGCGCCATCGCGCTGCGGTTCGATCCAGCAGAGGTCGAGATCGAGGAGCGCGGCCTCGCCCCGGTCGGGAACGATTCCCGCCTCGCCCGATCGGGGATTGTCGATCCGTTCGGGGAGATTGAAATGGCCGACCTGCAGGATGTCGAATCCGTGCTGGCGCAGCGGCGCCAGGATGTTGCCGCGGATCGCCGGGGCGGTGAACCGCAGCGAGCGGGTGAGCCCGAAATACCCGACCACGACCCTCATCGGCCCACGACCCTCATCGGCGCAGCATCGCACGAGCCGCCTTAACGGCGGGTTGAGCCGTCCTGCCGGCCGGGGTCGTCCGGGCCGGCGTCGGCGCGCCGCCCGGCCGCGGCGAGCCGGTCCGCCAGCAGCGCGGCGAATCCCGCGCGGTCGAAGCCCACCGCGATGCGGGCGTTGGGCGGGCCGGTGGTGGAAATCCGCGTCTCGCCACGGCGCTCCTCGCCGCAATCGACCTCCACCCGCACCTCCCGGAACGAGACCAGCGCGGGCCGGACGAGGGCGGCGATCGCCACCGCGTCGTGGATCGGAGCGCTGCAACCGTCGGCGCGGCGCCCGGCCGCGAGCCAGGCCGCGGCCTGCGCGCCAACCGGCCCGCCCGCGCGCAGGCGGGCGATCTCGCGCTCACCCAGCCGGGCCTGGCGCGTCGTTTCCAGGGCGAGGAGATCGGGCCGCAGGCCGCTCGCCAGCACTTCGGCCATCGCCTCGGGGTCGACCCAGGCGTTGAACTCCGCCGTCGCGGTCACGTTGCCGACGCCCCAGCCCCCGCCCATCGCCACCACGCGTGCGAACGCCCCCACCCGCGCGGGGAAGCGGCGGGTGAAGGCGGCGAGGTTGGTGAGCGGCCCGATGGCAGCGAGCGCGACCCGCCCGGGTGCTTCGGTGAGCGCCTCCCATTGCGCCAGCGCGGGAATTTCGTCTGCCCGCGGGCCGGGCCGGGGCAGCGGCGCCCCACCCAGCCCGTCGTCTCCGTGCACTGCCTCGGCGTGCGCGGGGGCGCGGTGCAGCGGCCGGGCGGCGCCGGGCGAGACCGGAATTTCGCTCCGCCCGGCGAGCGCGAGCACCGCCCGCGCATTGGCGCTCGCCTGCGCCAGCCCGACGTTGCCCGAGACCGTGCTCAGCGCACGGACATCGACCTCGGGGCTGGCGAGTGCGAGCAGGATGGCGAGCGCGTCGTCGATCCCGGGGTCGGTGTCGATGACCAGCGCCTGGGCCATCGCCGCCCGGTCGCCCTTGCCGCCCGCCTGCTCCCGCGCCGCTCGCCTAGCGGAGATAGGCGTTGGTGAAATAGGTTGCGGCCGGCAGCACCGCCGGGATCTGGCCGGTGTTCTTCAGCGCCTGGGCGAGCCCCGTCCACTGCGCCGCGTCCTGGAACAGCAGGCCCCGCTTGCCCTTGAGCAGCGGCGCGGTCTCCTGCCAGCCGATCAGGCTGTAGGAGACATCCCCCGTCGCCGGATAGAGCTTGGCCAGGATCGCCACCGCCTTGCGGGGATGGGCGACGCTCCAGGCCATGCCCTTGCCGGTCGCCGCCAGCCACTTGCGCAGCAGCGCGGGATGGGACTTGGCCCAGGCGGTGCGCGCGGTGAACACCCACACCGGCACGTCGGGCGCGCCGAATGCCGGGGCGCAGACCAGGGTCGGCTGCTGGTGCACCGCGCCGACCACCTCCGGCACCGCATAGTTGGCGGTATTGGTGGCGATATCGACCTTTTTCGCGAGCAGCATGGTGATGTCGTCGTCGGTCGCGATGACCGGGCGGATCTGGCTCTCCTTCAGTCCCGCCGCCTTCAGCACGAAGGGCATCATCGCCTTGGTCCAGGAATCGGTGAACACCGCGATCGACTTGCCGGCGAGATGATGGAGATCGATCTTCTCGCCCGGCCGGCCGACCAGGCACCAGTTGTTGCCCTGGGTGAAGGCCCCCACCGAGATGATGGGCAGGCCGTGGGCGGCGGCGAAGGCGATGTCGGTCGAGCCTTCGAAGCCGACGTCGGCGGCACCCGAGGCGAGCACGCGCGCGGTGGTTTCGGTATTGGGCGGGAAGGCGACCGCGGTCTTGATCCCGGCCGCCTTGTAGTAGCCGCGAGACTGCGCGACCGCGATCGGGGTGAGCAGGAAATCCGCACTCGGCCAGTCATAGACGAAGCGGATGGTGGTCGCCGCCCGCGCCGCCCCGCCGCCGCCGAGAAGTGCGGCCGCGCCCAGCGCCGTGCCCAGCGCCGCGACCGCGGCGGATCGCCCGAGCCGGGCCAGCGCGCGGCCCATTCCTGTGGTTCTCATTCTCGTCCTCCTGCCTCGTTGCGACCGTCCGCCCCGACCTCCGCGCCCCGCCACCAGCGCGGCGCGGTGGCGCGATGGCGCCAGGGGGTCAAGAGCGCCTCCAGCGCTTGCACCAGCACGAAGGAGGAGATGCCGATCGCAGTCAAGAGCAGCGTCGCCGCATAGACGCCGGCGATGTCGAGCCGCGCGTTGGCGGTGAGCAGATAGGTGCCGAGCCCGACCGAGGAGGAGGCGGTCCATTCCCCGATCACCGCCCCGGTCACCGCGTAGGTGGCGCCGATCTTGAGACCCGAGAACAGCGGCGAGACGGTGGCCGGCAGCCGCACCACGAGGAAGCTGCGCCAGGCGCCGGCGCCCATCACCCGGGCCAGATTGACCATGTCGGCATCCACCGCGGCCAGCCCGTCGAGCACGTTGACCACCACCGGGAAGAACACGATCCAGGCCACGATGATGAGTTTCGGCACCAGCCCGAACCCGAACACGATCACCAGCGGCGCGGCGATGGCGACGATCGGCACCGCCTGCGAGGTGATGAGGATGGGATAGAGCAGCTCGCGCACCAGCCGCACCTGCCCCATCGCCACCGCCAGCGCGAAGCCGATGGCAGCGCCCAGCAGATAGCCCCAGCCGGTCTCGGCCAGGGTCTGCAGCGCGAGCGCGGAAAGCCGCGGCCAGTGGGCGCCGATCGCGGCGAAGGTCGCCGCCGGGGAGGGCAGCACGTAGGGCGGCAGAGCGAGCACCGAGATCGCCCCCTGCCAGAGCGCGAGCGCGAGCGCGAGCGCCGCGGCCGCGGCGGCCAGGCCGCGCCAGAGCCGCCGCCCGCTCATCGCGCGCTCCCCGCGGGGGCGTAGAGGAGTTCGAGGATGCGCCGCTTGAGGGCGATGAACTCCGCGCTGGTCAGCACCGCGAGCTCGCGCGGGCGGGCCAGCGGCACGGGCAGGATTTCGCCGATCCGCCCCGGGCGCGGGCGCAGCACCACCACCCGGTCGGCGAGAAAGATCGCCTCGTCCACGTCGTGGGTCACGAACAGCACCGTGCGCCGCTCCCGCGCCCACACTTCGAGCAGGAAGCGCTGCATCGCCAGGCGGGTCTGCGAATCGAGGGCGCCGAAGGGCTCGTCGAGCAGCATCACCTCGCGGTGTGCGGCCAGCGTGCGCAACAGCGCCACCCGCTGGCGCATGCCGCCCGAAAGCGCGTGGGGATAGTGATGGAGATACTCGCCGAGCCCGTAGCGGGCGGCGAGGGCGGCCGCCTCCGCGCGGTCGGCCGCACGCACGCCGCGGGTCAGCGCGGCGCCGAGCACGATGTTGCCGGCGACCGTCCGCCACGGCAGCAACAGGTCCTTCTGGTGCATGTAGCCGACATGGCCGGGGCTGCCCGCGATGTCGGCCCCGGCGAGCCGGATCGAGCCGGCGGCGGGGGCGATCAGCCCGGCGATGAGGTTGAAGAGGGTGCTCTTGCCGCAGCCCGAGGCGCCGACGATGGCGACGAACTCTCCTTCGCTGACCTCGAGCGAAATGTCGGTGAGCACGGTCGCGTCGCCGAATCGCGCGGCCAGGCCGCGCAGGGCGAGCAGCGCCGGAGCCACACCCTTCGCGGCATCCGCCGCCTTCGCCGGCCCGCCGTCGCGCAAGCCCGTCTCAGCCCCGGGGCGCGATCGCGCGCCGCAGCGCGGCGAGCTCGGCCGCGCCGGCGGCGGCGGCCTTCGTTTCCAGCCCGCGATAGGCGGAAAGGAGCCGCGCGCCGAGCGGGCTCAGCGTCGCCCCACCGCCGCGCGCCCCGCCCTTGGCGGCGAGCACCAGCGGGTCACGGAAGGCCGCGTTCATTTCCTCCACCAGGCTCCAGGCGCGCTTGTAGCTCATCCCCATCTCCCGCCCGGCGGCGGCGATCGAGCCGGTGGTGGCGATGCCTTCGAGCAGGTCCGCCTTGCCCGGCCCGAGCACCACCTGCCCCTCCAGCACCACCCGCAGATGTAGGCCGGGACGCTCGGGATGACGCAATCGTGTCATAGCGCGAACATAGGCGCGAATCGCCGGCCTTGCCGATATGTCCAAACTGCGATATCGCCAGGGAAACCGATCGCGAGCGAGGGAGGCGGGAATGCGCGCACGCAGGACTCTGTTGCGGGCCGGGCTGGCGGCGGGGGCGGTAGCGCTGGCCGGTTGGGCCGCGCCTCCGGCGCGCGCGGCGGGCACCCTGCGCGTCGCCTACGCCGGCTCGATGGGGGTGGTGATGGATCGTCACCTCGGCCCCGCCTTCGCCCGCGCGAGCGGGGCCGCCTACCAGGGTCGCGGCGCCGGCGCCTATGGCCTCGCCCGGCTGCTCGCCGCCGGCACCATCCGGACGGACGTCTTCGTCTCCATCACCCCGGGCCCGATCGCGCTCCTCGAGAAGGCGGGGCGAGTGGCCCACGCGGTGCCGATCGCCTCCACCGCCATGGTCATCGCCTACAGCCCGAAAAGCCGCTTCGCCCCCGCCTTCGCCGCCGCGGTCAGGGGCGGGCAGCCCTGGTACCAGGTGCTGCTCACCCCCGGCCTGCGCTTCGGCCGCACCGACCCGCTGACCGACCCACAGGGTCAGAACATCATCTTCCTGATGAAGCGCGCGGAGCAGTACTACCACCGCCCCGGCCTCGCCCACGCCATTCTCGGCCCCTGGCGCAACCCGGCGCAGATCTTCTCCGAGCCCTCGCTGCTCTCGCGCCTCGAAGCCGGCCAGATGGACGCTTCCTCGGCCTACGAGAGCGCGGCGATCTCGCACCATCTGCCCTTCCTGACCCTGCCCGATGCGATCAACCTCAGCGATCCGGCGGTGGTGGAACAGTACGCGCCCGGTCTCGCGATCGCGCTCGAAGGTGCGAACGGGAAGACCACGCTGCATCGCCCCGCGCCGCTGGTGTTCTACGCCGCGGTGCTGAAGAACGCGCCCGACCCGGCGCTCGCCGCCCGCTTCCTCGCCTTCCTGCGCGCTCCCGCCGGCCAGGCGATGCTGCGCAAGGCCGGCTACGGCCCGCCCAAGGGCGGCGGGATTTGACGCGGTCCGGCCACCCCGCGGCCGCCGCGGCGGGGGTCGCGGTGCTGGCGATCCTCGTCGCGCCTTTCCTGGCGCTGGCGTTCGCGACCCGCTGGGCGGGGTTTCATCTCGCTCCGGGGGATGGCGGTGCGGTCGCGGTTTCGCTCGGGCTCAGCCTGGTCTCGCTGGGGCTGATCGCGCTCGCCGGCACGCCGCTCGCGTACTGGCTCGCCCGTCGGCAGGGCCGCGGCGGCGGGGTGATCGACGCGCTGGTGCTGCTGCCCTTTCTCACCCCGCCGCTCGCCATGGGCATCCTGCTCGCCGCGCTCTATGGCCCTTATGGCCCCGCCGGGCAGCTTCTCGAACGTCTCGGGCTGGTGCTGACCAACAGCGCGCCGGCCTTCGTCGCCGCGCAGATCTACGGCGCCATGCCCTACTACGTGGTAGCCGCCCGCGCCGCCTTCGCCGCGGTGCCGGCGGATTATGAAGAGATCGCGCTGACGCTGGGCAAATCGCCCTGGGCGGTGTTCTGGCGGGTCAGCCTGCCGCTCGCCCGCCTCGGTCTCGCCGCCGGCCTCGCCACCGCCTGGGTGCGCGCGCTCGGTGAGTTCGGCATCGTGCTGATCATCGCCTATTTCCCGCAAGGCATGCCGGTGAAACTCTGGGTCGATCTGCAGGACAGCGGGCTCGGCGCGGTGTTTCCCCTGCTCTGGGTCTTCCTCCTCGTCGCCATGCCGCTGCCGCTCGCGCTCGGCATCTTCACCCGCCGCCGCTATGCTTGAGGGATGGAGATCGCCTATCGGCTCGAACGTCCCATCGCCCTCACCGCGCGGCTCACCGTCGAGGGGTTCACCGTCCTGCTCGGGCTTTCGGGAGAGGGCAAGAGCAGCCTGCTCAAGGCCATCGCCGGGCTGCTTCCGGCGGCCGGCGAGCCCTACGGCGGACTGGCGCCGCAGGCCCGCCCGGTGGGCTACCTGCCCCAGGGGGCGGGGCTTTTTCCCCATCTGAAGGCCTGGGAGAATGTCGCCTTCGCGTTGCCGCGCGGCCCCGCCCGGCGCGCCGCGGCATGCGATCTGCTCGCCGCCATGGGGGTCGAGGAGGCCGCGGAGCGCCGTCCCGCCGCGCTTTCGGGGGGGGAGCGGCAGCGCGTCGCGCTCGCCCGCGCGCTCGCCCGCCGCCCGCGCCTGCTGCTGCTCGACGAGCCCACCGCGGCGCTGGACGTGGCGACCCGCGACGAGATCGCCGCCGAACTGGTCGGGCGCGTCCGCCGCCTCGGCATCCCCGCGCTCGCCGTCACCCACGACCCCCATCTCGCCGCCATCGCCGACCGCATGGCGGTGATGGAGGCGGGCCGGATCCTCCAGCAGGGCCGTCCGGGGGCGGTGTTCGCCGCGCCGGCGAGCGCGGGGGTGGCGCGGCTCCTGGGGTTTCGCAACCTGCTCGCCGCGACCGTGGCCGCCGCCGGCCCTGGCCTGGTCCGGCTCGATTGCGCCGGGCTGTCGCTGCTCGCCGCCGCCCCGGCAGGCGCCTGGCAGGGCCGGGCGGGGGTCGCCATCCGCTCCGAGGAGATTGGCCTGCTCGCGGCGGACGCGGACGGGGAGGGGCCGAACCGGTTTCCCGTGCGCATCGCCACGGTGCGGGAGGAGGCGCTGGCGCTGCGCCTGACCACCGCCGGCCCGCCGGCGCTCGATCTTCTGCTCGCGCGGCGCGATCTCCCCGCCGCCACCCTCGCCCCGGGCGGGATGGCGGTCTGCGCCATCGACCCCGCCCACATCCATCTGTTCCAGCCGCCGCCGTGAGCGGGCGTCGGGGGAGCGTTCCGGCGCCGGGCTGACGGGCCGAGGCGCCCCCTACAGCATCGCCATCCCGCCATTGACGTGCAGGGTCGCCCCGGTGATCCAGCCGGCCTCGTCAGAGGCGAGATAGACCGCCGCCGCGGCGATGTCGCCGCCGGTGCCCAGCCGCCCGAGCGGGATGCGCTCGGCGAGCCTTGCCCGCTGCGCCTCGGGCAGCGCCTCGGTCATGGCGGTGGCGACGAAGCCGGGGGCGATCATGTTCACCGTCACCCCGCGCGAAGCCACCTCCTGCGCCAGCGCCTTGCTCATGCCCGAGAGCCCGGCCTTGGCCGCGGCGTAGTTGGCCTGGCCGGGGTTGCCGGTGGCGCCGACGATGCTGCCGATGGAAATGATCCGCCCCGCCCGCCGCCGCAGCATGCCCCTGAGCGCGGCGCGGGCGAGCCGGAACGGCGCGGCGAGATCGACCTCGATCACTCGCGCCCAGTCGGCATCGCTCATGCGGATGGCGAGCCCGTCGCGGGTCAGCCCGGCGTTGTTGATCAGGATGTGCAGCGGCCCGGCCGCCGCCTCGGCCGCCGCCACCAGCCCCTCGGCCTCGGCGGGACGGGAGAGATCGGCCACCGCGACATGGGCGCGCTCGCCGAGCTCGGCCGCGAGTGCAGCGAGCGCTTCCCCCCGCGTGCCGGAAAGCACGACCGCCGCCCCTTGCCCGTGCAGCGCGCGGGCGATGGCGCCGCCGATGCCTCCCGATGCGCCGGTGACCAGCGCCGCCTTGCCATCCAGCCGGAACATGGCTCCTCCTTCAAAGCGCCTTGAGCGCCGCCTCGATCTCCGCCGGCGTGCCCGCGGAAAGCGCCGCCGCCTCGGGCAGCACGCGCTTGACGAGGCCGGCCAGCACCTTCCCGGCGCCGAGTTCGAGGAAGCGATCGACCCCCATCGCCGCCATGGCGAGCAGGCTCTCCCGCCAGCGCACCAGCCCCGTCACCTGCTCGACCAGCAGGGTGCGGATCTGCTCCGGCGCCACCGCTTTCGCCGCCGTCACGTTGGCGACCACCGGCACCAGCGGGGCCGCGATCGGCGCCCGCGCCAGGGCCTCGGCCATCACCGCCGCCGCCGGGGCCATCAGCGCGCAATGGAAGGGGGCGGAGACCGGCAGCAGCATGGCGCGCTTGACGCCGGCCGCCTTGGCCTGCGCGATCGCCCGCTCCACCGCCGCGCGATGGCCGGAAATCACCACCTGCCCGCCGCCGTTGTCGTTGGCCGGGGCCACCACCTCGCCCTCGGCGGCGGCCGCGCAAATCTCCCGCGCCAGGTCGAGTTCGACGCCGAGCAGGGCGGCCATCGCGCCTTCCCCCGCCGGCACCGCTCGCGCCATCGCCGCCCCGCGCACCCGCAGCAGATCGGCCGCGGTGGCGACAGGGAAGGCGCCGGCGGCGGCGAGCGCGGAATACTCCCCGAGCGAGTGGCCGGCGACCAGCGCGACCCGGTCGCGGAGCAGAAACCCGCCCTCGCTCTCCAGCACCCGCAGGGCGGCGAGAGAGACCGCCATCAGCGCCGGCTGGGCGTTCTCGGTCAGGGTCAACTCCTCGGCCGGGCCTTCGAACATCAGCCGCGAGAGGCGGCGCTTGAGGACCTCGTCCACCTCCTCGAACACGTCGCGCGCGGCGGCGAAGGCGGCGGCGAGATCGCGCCCCATGCCCACCGCCTGGCTGCCCTGACCGGGAAAGAGGAATGCGATCGCCATGAAATTCCTGCCCCTCGTGCTGGCGCGGGGGGTAGCGAGGGGGCGGAGCGCTGTCAAATCGCGCAGCTTTACGCTGCCCCGGCCGCGGACTAGCCTTCCCGCGCGGCAAAGGAGCGGCGGATGCGGGCGATCTTCGTGATGATCAAGTGCGAAATGGGCCAGGCCTACCGGGTCGCCCGCCTCGCGGCGGACACCATCCCCGAGCTCTCCGAACTCCACTCCACCTCCGGCCAGTACGACCTGCTCGGCAAATTCTACCTCGAACCCGGGGCGGATACCGGTCTTTTCGTCACCGAGCGGGTGCAGACCCTGCCCGGCGTCAGGGACACCTATACCCTCATCGCCTTCAACGCCTTTTCCGGCCCGCCGGGCTGACGGCACATGGATAGAAAATCGCAATGAACCCCCCACCGCGCCGCGATGGCGGAAATAATCAATCGCTTTACGCGATCGATTAGATAAAATCAATTCGTTGGATTTTTGATCGCGATTCCCTTCTCCTGATGCTCCGCGCCGCGGCAGGTTTTCCTCCGCCGTGGTCTCTTGGGGGGGATCCGCATGCCCGAAGCCTCGCTTGCTCGCGCCGCGCCCGACGATGGCATCGCCTATTCGGTGCCCACCGGCGACCGGGTGGCCACCACCACCTGCTACATGTGCGCCTGCCGCTGCGGCATCCGCGTCCATCTCAAGGACGGGCGCATCCGCTACATCGAGGGCAACCCCGACCACCCGATCAACCGCGGCGTGCTCTGCGGCAAGGGCTCGGCGGGGATCATGACGCAGTATTCGCCCGCCCGCCTGCGCAATCCGCTGCTCCGGGTGGGCGAGCGCGGCGCGGGGGAGTTCCGCGAAATCTCCTGGGACGAGGCGCTCTCGCTCGCCGCCGAGTGGCTCGGCGCGGTGCGGGCGCGCAACCCGCGCGAGCTCGCCTTCTTCACCGGGCGCGACCAGAGCCAGTCGCTCACCGGCTTGTGGGCGGCCGAGTTCGGCACCCCCAATTTCGCCGCCCACGGCGGCTTCTGCTCGGTCAACATGGCCGCCGCCGGGCTCTACAGCGTCGGCGGCAGCTTCTGGGAGTTCGGCGAGCCGGACTGGGAACATGCCCGGCTGTTCCTGCTCTGGGGGGTGGCCGAGGACCATGATTCGAACCCGATCAAGCTCGGCCTCGCGCGGCTGCGCGAACGCGGCGCGCGCATCATCGCCATCAACCCGGTGCGCACCGGCTACGGCGCCATCGCCGACGAATGGATTTCGCTGCGCCCCGGCACCGACGGGCTGTTCATCTTCTCCCTGATCCACGAACTGCTCGCCGCCGACCGCATCGACCTCGAATTCCTCGCCACCCACGCCAACGCGCACTGGCTGGTGATCGAGTCGCCGGGTGCCGCCGACCATGGCCTCTTCGTGCGCGACGAGGCCGGCCAGCCGCTCGCCTGGGACCGCGCCGAGGGGCCGGTGCCGGCCGGGCGGGCTGGCATCTCGCCGGTGCTCGCCGGCACACTCACGCTTCCGGACGGCCGCTCTGCCCGCCCCGTCTTTCATCTCCTCGCCGAACGCTATCTCTCGCCCGAATACGCCCCCGAGGCGGTGGCGCCGCGCTGCGGCATCGCGCCCGAGACCATCCGGCGCCTGGCCGCCGAACTGGCCGAGGCCGCCTTCGACCATCCGCTCGAGCTTCCCCATCCCTGGACCGACATGGAGGGCCGCCGGCACGAGAGCATGCCGGGGCGGCCGGTCTCGATGCACGCGATGCGCGGCATCGCCGCCCACGCCAACGGGTTCCATACCTGCCGCGCCCTCCATCTGCTGCAGATGCTGCTCGGCGCCATCGATCGCCCGGGGTCGTGGCGCTACAAGGCGCCGTTCCCGCGCCCGATCCCGCCCGGCCCCGGCCCCGCCGGTGCTGAAACCGCCCCCAACAAGCCGATCGCGGGGACCCTGCTCGGCTATCCCCAGGGGCCGGACGATCTCCTCGTCGATGCCGCCGGCGAGGCGCTGCGCATCGACAAGGGCTTCTCCTGGGAGGCGCCGCTCGCCCTGCACGGGCTGATGCACATGGCGCTGCCCAACGCCGGCGCGGCCGATCCCTACCCCATCGACACGCTGCTGCTCTACATGGCCAACATGGCCTGGAATTCGGCGATGAACCCGGCCGAGAACATCGCCTCCCTCACCGCACGGGAGCCCGCGAGCGGCGAATACCGCATCCGCCACGTCATCTACGCGGACGCCTATTTCTCCGAAACCGTCCCCTACGCCGACCTCGTTCTGCCCGACACCACCTATCTCGAACGCTACGACGCCATCTCGCTGCTCGATCGTCCCATCGGCAGCGCCCACGGCCCGGCGGACGCCATCCGCCAGCCGGTGCTGGCACCCGATCGCAACGTGCGGCCCTTCCAGGAGGTGCTGATCGAACTCGGCGCGCGGCTGAAGCTGCCCGCCTTCACCAGGCCCGACGGCTCCGCCCGCTACCGCGACTATCCGGACTATATCGTCAACCATCAGCGCCGCCCCGGCATCGGCCCGCTCGCCGGCTGGCGCGGGGCGGGCGGCGAAAAGATCGGCCAGGGCGAGCCCAATCCCGACCAGATCAAGCGCTATGTCGAGAACGGCTGCTTCTGGCGCCACGAACTGCCGCCCGGGCAGCACTATTTCAAATACGCCAACCGCGACTATCTCGAGGCCGCGGCGGCGCTCGGCCTCATCGCCCGGCCGGAGCGCATCGTGCTGCAACTCTATTGCGAGCCGTTGCAGCGGTTCCGCCTCGCGGCCGAAGGCCACGGCTCGCGCCGGCCGCCCGCGCGGCTGCGCGAGCGGGTGGCGCGCTACTGCGACCCGCTGCCCTTCTGGCACCCGCCGCTCGCCGCCGCCGAGATCTCCCCGGCGGAGTTTCCTCTGTCGGCCATCACCCAGCGGCCGATGCCGATGTATCACTCCTGGGGCTCGCAGAACGCCTGGCTGCGCCAGATCCTGGCCGCGAACCGTCTCTACATGAACCGCGGCCTCGCCGCCCGCCTCGGCCTCGCCGAGGGGGACTGGGTGCGGGTGAGCAGCCCCACCGGCACGCTGCGCTGCCAGTTGGCGCTGATGGAGGGGGTCAACGAGGAGACGGTCTGGACCTGGAACGCCATCGGCAAGCGGGCAGGGGCCTGGAACCTCGCCAGCGACGCCCCCGAATCGGCGCGCGGCTTCCTGCTCAACCACGTCATCTCCGCCTTCCTCACCCCCGCGGGCGGGGCCGCGCGCTCCAACAGCGACCCGGTGACCGGCCAGGCCGCCTGGTTCGATCTGCGGGTGCGGGTGGAGAAGTGCGACCCGGCGGAGCTTCCGCTCACCGAGCCGCATCTCTCCCCGTTGCCCCGCCCGCCCGGCCTGCCGCCGGCGCCCACGCTCCTGCGCCATCACGCCGGCGGTGCCCCATGACGTCGATCCCCGCTCCCGCGCCGGGGGGCAAGAAGCTCGGCCTGGTCATCGATCTCGACACCTGCGTCGGCTGCCATGCCTGCGCGGTGAACTGCAAGGAGTGGAACACCTCGGGCCACATGGCGCCCCTGCCCGATTTCGACCCCTATGGCGCGCACCCGGAGGGGGTGTGGTTCAACCGCGTCCATTCCTACGAGGCGGGCGCGGGCGCGGACGGGCGGACGGTGCATTTCCCGCGCTCCTGCCTGCATTGCGAGGATCCGCCCTGCGTCACCGTCTGCCCCACCGGGGCCTCGTTCAAGCGGGCGGAGGACGGGATCGTGCTGGTGAATGCCGATCTCTGCATCGGCTGCAAGCTCTGCTCCTGGGCCTGCCCCTACGGCGCCCGCGAGTTCGACGAGGACGCCGGGGTGATGAAGAAATGCACCCTGTGCATCGACCGCATCTACAACGAAACCCTGCCGGAGACCGAGCGCGTGCCGGCCTGCGTCTCCACCTGCCCGACGCACGCCCGCCATTTCGGCGATCTCGGCGACCCCGAAAGCGATGTCTCCCGCCTGGTCGCCTCCCGCGGCGGCTATGCGCTGATGCCCGAGCAGGGGTGCAAGCCGGTGAACCGCTATCTGCCGCCGCGCGAACGCCCGACCCCGCCCGCGCCGGCCAGGCGGGCAGCCAACGAGGCGCCGATCGCGAGCCGGCTGCTCGCCTGGGCCGACCGGGTGCTGAGCCGATGAAGCCCGCGGCCTCGGTCATCCTGTTCACCACCGCCTCGGGCGCGGGCTATGGGCTGCTGTTCTGGCTCGGGCTCCTGGCCCCGGCCGGAATGCTGCCGGCTTCGGCCTGGTTCGGCATCGTGGCGGCGGCGCTGGGGCTGGCGCTGGTCACCTTCGGGCTCCTTTCCTCGACCTTCCACCTCGGCCACCCCGAGCGGGCGTGGCGGGCGGTTTCGCAGTGGCGCTCGTCGTGGCTGTCGCGTGAGGGGGTGGCGGCGCTGGCCAGCTATCCGCCGGCGGGGCTCTTCGCCCTCTGCTGGCTGGCCTTCGGCCCGGCGCGGCCGGCCACCGCCGCCTTCGGCGCGCTGACCGCGCTGACCGCGATGGCAACCGTGTTCTGCACCGGCCAGATCTACGCCAGCCTGCGCACCATCCGCCAATGGAACGACCCGCGGGTGGTGCCGCTCTATCTCCTGCTCGCGCTGTTCAGCGGGGCGGTGCTGGCCGCCGCCCTGGGCGGGCTGTGGGGCGCCGGGCGGGTGGCGGCGGGGTTCGCGCTGGCGAGCGGGGTGGCGGCGGCGCTGCTCAAGCTTTCCTACTGGCGGGCGATCGACCGCGCGGTGCCGGCGAGCACGATCGAGAGCGCGACCGGCCTCGGCCGCTGGGGCAGGGTCCGCCCGCTCGACCCGCCGCACACGGAAGAGAACTACCTGCTGCGCGAGATGGGGTTTCGCATCGCGCGCAAGCACGCCGACAGGTTGCGCCGCCTGGCGATCGGCCTCGCCTTTTTCGCCCCACTGGCGCTGCTCGCATCCGGGCTCGCCCTGGATCTGGCGCTGCCGGCCGTGCTCGCGGTTTTCGCGGCCGGCGCCGGGCTGCTCATCGAACGCTGGCTGTTCTTCGCCGAGGCCACGCACACGGTCACGCTCTTCTACCGCGGCGGGTAGCTGGCGCGGGCCGGTAGCCGGCGGGCCCCCGCCTGCGCCGGGAGCGGCGGTTCAGAGCACCGTTTCGGCCCGCCCGCTCTTGAACGCGGCGAGCGCGGTATCGGCGAGCGCGAGCGCCTGCCGCCCGTCGAAGAGCGAGGGCGAGGGCGCGGTTCCCTTCTCCACCGTGTCGAGGAAATGGGCGAGTTCGAGCCGGTAGGCGTCGCCGTAGCGCTCGAGGAAGAAGTCGAGGCAGGGGTCGGTGAGGCTGCCGGAGCCGTTCAGATGCTCGGTCGCGGTCGCGGAGCGGTTGTTCGAGCGCACCAGGCCGCGCTCGCCGAACACCTCCACCCGCTGGTCGTAGCCGTAGGAGGCGCGGCGGGAATTGTCGATGTGGACCAGCGTGCCGGTGGCGGTCTGCATGGTCACCAGCGCGGTATCGACGTCGCCGGCGGCGCCGATGCGCGGGTCGACCAGCGAGGCCGCCATGGCGGAGACCTTGACCGGCTCCTCGCCGAGCAGCCAGCGGGCGAGGTCGAAATCGTGGATCATCTGGTCACGGAACAGCCCGCCGGAGCCCGCGAAATATTCGGGAGGCGGCGGCGAGGGGTCGCGGCTGATGATGGTGACGATCTCGATGCGTCCGATCTCGCCCGCCCGCACCGCCCGCCAGACCGCGTTGTGGGTGGGGTCGAAGCGGCGGTTGAAGCCGATCATGACGGGAACGCCGGAGCCGTCGACCGCCTTCAGGCAGGCGTCGGCGCGGGCCAGCGAGAGATCGACCGGCTTCTCGCACAGCACCGCCTTGCCGGCGCGCACGCCGGCGGTGATGAGATCGACATGGGTGGCGGTGGAGGAGCAGATCATCACCGCGTCCACCCCCGGCGCGCCCATCGCGGCGGCGACGCTGTCGACCGCGCTGGCACCGTACTGGGCGGCGAGGCTCCCGGCGGCGGCGGCGTTGACGTCGTAGACGGCGACGAGGCGCGAGCGTCCCGAGGCGGCGAGATTGGCGGCGTGCAGTTTGCCGATGCGCCCGGCACCGAACAGAGCGAAACCGATCATTGGACGATCCCCTATCAGGAAGCCCGCTTTGCGGGCGCGGCAACGCGGCTATAGGCCAGGGAGAGCGCCACCGGAAGCCCCCCGAGCGCCCTTCTTGCTGATCCAGGAGGCTTCCCGGTCCGGGAGCCGGTCAGGCCGGTGCGGGCAGGCGCGATCGGGCAAGGCTCCCGCTCAGGCCGCCTCGGCATGCACGAGGCGGCGCTGGCGGGCCGGGGCGAACGGGATCGCGGCATAGGCGTCCTTCACCGCCTCGGTGAGCGTGATGCCGGCGAGCTGCGGGAGCGCGCGCCGGCCAGCGCGCTCCCACAGGGCGGCGCCGCGCAGCACCAGCCGGCGGCGGGTCGGCGGCAGGAACAGCGCCGAGTCGCGCCGCTCCACCCGGAACATGGTATCGGCGAGCAGCCGCCCGATCTGCCCCGGCGAGTAGGGCTGGCCGTGGCCGAACGGGGTGTGTTCGAGATGCGCCCACATGCCGCGCCGGTTGGGCGCGACGACGAGCACCCGCCCGTCATCCTTCAGCACGCGCCATACCTCGCGCAGCATCCGCCGCGCGTTCTCCGCCGCCTCCAGCCCGTGGACGAGGAGGATGCGGTCGAAGGCGAGGTCGGGGAAGGGCAGCGCGTCCTCGTCCGCGGTGCAGGAGAGGTTGGCCGCACCCGCCGGCCAGCGCGCGATCCCGAGCTGGGACGGGGTCAGCGCGACGCAGCGCGCCGCCTGCTCGCGCCAGAGCCGCAGATAGGGCGCGGGATAGCCGATGCCGAGCACCGCCTGCCCGGCGAGATCGGGCCACAGTCTCGCCAGCCGCTCGCGCACGAGCCGCGCCGCCACCGCGCCGGGGGCGGTCGCGTAGAAGTCCGCAGCCTGGGAGACGTCGGTCGCCACCGCGACAAAATACAGGTTTTTCGCGCCGCCGCACCCCGGCGACCGCGATGCCCGGCCCCCGGTTCACCCCGCGCCCGGGCGGTGATAGAGGGAGGGCCATGAAGAGCCTCCATCCCATCCCGCTGTTCGCGGACAATTACGCCTGGCTGCTGACCGATGCCGCGACCGGCGCGGTCGGTGTGGTCGATCCGGCGGACGCCGGGCCGGTGATCGAGGCGGTCGCCGCCGGGCCCGGCCGGCTCGATCTCATCCTCCTCACCCATCATCACGCCGACCACGTCGCCGGCGCCGAGGCGGTGAAGGCGCGCTTCGGTGCCGCCATCGTCGGCGCGAGCGCCGATCGCCACCGCCTGCCCCCGCTCGACCGCGCGGTGGCCGAGGGCGATGCGGTGGCGCTGGGCGCGAGCCGGGCCCGCGTGCTCGCCACCCCGGGTCACACGCGCGGCCACATCGCTTTCTTCTTCGACGATTTTTCCGGCGAGGGGCCGCTGCTGGTGGCGGGTGACACGCTGTTCAGCCTGGGCTGCGGGCGGCTGCTGGAAGGCACCGCGGAGGAGATGTTCGCCTCCCTCGCCAAGCTCTCCGCCCTGCCCGGGGGCACGCTGCTGGCGGCCGGGCACGAATACACCGCCGCCAACGGGCGCTTCGCGCGGACCGTGGAGCCGGAGAACGCGGCGCTCGCGCGCCGGCTGGAGGAGGTCGCGCGCCTGCGGGCGGCCGGGTTGCCCAGCCTGCCGGTGCGCCTCGCCGAGGAATTCGCCGCCAACCCGTTCCTGCGCGCCCGTGACGCGGCGAGCTTCGCCCGTCTGCGCGCGGCCAAGGACGCCTTCAAAGGATAGAGCGATGAAGCTGTTCCATTCCCCCACCAGCCCCTACGTCCGCAAGGTGATGGCCTGCGCCATCACCCGCGGGCTCGAGGGCGAGTTCGAGCTGGTTCCCACCAACCCGCACGCCTCCCCGCCCGATCTTCTGGCCCACAATCCGCTCTCCAAGGTCCCCTGCCTGGTCACCAGCGACGGCAGGTCGCTCTACGACAGCCCGGTGATCTGCGAATATCTCGACGGGCTCGGCGAGGCGCCCCGGCTGTTCCCCGCCCCCGGCCCGGCGCGATGGCGGGCGCTGGTGATGCAGGCGCTCGGCGACGGCATCCTCGATGCCGCGGTGGCGCGGCGGATGGAACAGGGCAAGCCGCAGGACGAAGGCCGGCGCGCCTTCGATGCGCGGCAGAAGGCCGCGGTGCACCGCGCGCTCGCCGCGCTCGAAGCCGATCTTCCCGCCAGCACGCCCGACATCGGCGCCCTCGGCGTGGCCTGCGCGCTCGGCTATCTCGATTTCCGCTTCGCGAACGAATCCTGGCGCGGCGGGCACGCCCGGCTCGATTCCTGGTTCGAGCAGGCCCGCGCCTGGCCCGGCCTCGCCCGCACGGTGCCGCGCGACCCGGCCTGACGCGCAGGGATCGAGGCACCGCCCCGAGCGGGCGGCCACGCGCCGACGCAAAGACCCCATCCCGGCGGCCCGTGGGGCTGGCGGGCTGGCGCGCGGGGTTGGTGGGGCGGCCGCGCGCCGACGCAACTACCCCATCCCGGCGGCCCGCAGGGCTGGCGGGATGATATCGTAATCCATACGAAATCTATACGCCGCCCCGCCGCCCGCCCCATCGCTTCCTTACGCCCCGAAGGATAGCTGAAAGGTCGCGCGCCGTGGCTGTGGCATGGCGCCGTCAACGCCGACCCGGAGGCGCCTGATGCCCGATCTTCTCTACATCCTGCTCGCTGCCGCCTTCCTCGGCGGCTGCGCGCTGTACGCGATCGCCTGCGAGCGTCTGTGAGGCGGGGCGATGCTGGTCGATCTTGTCCTCGGCGCGATCGTCGCTTGCGGACTGCTCGCCTATCTCGTCTACGCCCTCGTGCGGCCCGAGCGGTTCTGAACCCGCGGGCAGGGAGCCTTCCGACATGATGGGTCACACGACGGCCAACGGCTGGCTACAGATCGTGCTGTTCGCGCTGCTGGTGGTGGGGATGGCGAAACCCGCCGGTGGTTACATGACGGCCGTCTTCGAGGGGCGACGTACCCCGCTGTAGCCGCTGCTGCGGCCGCTGGAGAGCGGCTTCTACCGCATCTGCGGCGTGCGCGAGGACGAGGAGCAGCACTGGCTCGCCTACGCCTGCGCCATGCTGGCGTTCAGCTTCACGGGCTTCGTCGGCTTGTACGCTTTGCAGCGCATGCAGGCGGTCTTGCCGCTCGATCCGGCGCACCAGGGGGCGGTCAGCCCGGCGCTCGCGTTCGATACCTCGGTGAGTTTCCTCACCAACACCAACTGGCAGTCCTACGTGCCCGAGACGACGATGAGCGATCTGACCCAGATGGCCGGGCTCACGGTGCACAATTTCGTCTCCGCCGCCACCGGCATCGCGCTCGCGCTCGCGCTGATCCGCGGCTTCGCCCGCCGCTCGGCGCAGGGCATCGGCAATTTCTGGGTCGATCTCACCCGTTGCGTGCTCTACGTCCTGCTGCCGGCGGCAATCGTCGTCGCGCTCTTCTTCGTCTGGCAGGGCGTGCCGCAGAACCTCGGCGCCTACACCCACGCGACGACGCTGGAAGGCGCGCGGCAGGTGATCGCGCAAGGCCCGGTAGCGTCGCAGGAAGCGATCAAGATGCTCGGCACCAACGGCGGCGGCTTCTTCAACGCCAACTCCGCCCACCCCTACGAAAACCCGACCGCGCTCACCGACCTCGTGCAGATGCTGCTGATCTTCGCGATCGGCGCCGGGCTGACCAACGTCTTCGGCCGCATGGTGGGCGATGAGCGCCAGGGGTGGGCGATCTTCGCGGTGATGTTCGCCCTGTTCCTCGCCGGCGCCGCCATCACCTATTCGGTGGAGAGCCAGGGCAACCCGGCCTTCACCGCCTTCCGGGTCGACCAGGCGCCGAGCGCGCTGCAACCTGGCGGCAACATGGAGGGCAAGGAGGTGCGCTTCGGCATCGCCAATTCCGCCCTCTTCACCACCGTCACCACCGACGCCTCGGCAGGCGCGGTGAACAATATGCACGACAGCCTGCTGCCGCTGGCCGGCGCGGTGCCGCTGGTCAACATCATGCTCGGCGAGATCATCTTCGGCGGCGTCGGCTCCGGCCTTTACGGAATGCTGCTGTTCGTCATCGTGGCGATGTTCGTCGCCGGGCTGATGGTCGGGCGAACCCCCGAATATCTCGGCAAGAAGCTCGAAGCGAAGGAGGTCAAGATGGCGATGCTCGCGATCCTGGTCCTGCCGCTGTCGATCCTCGGCTTCACCGCGCTCGCGGTGGTGCTTCCGGTCGGCACCGCCGCACTCGGCAATGCCGGCCCGCACGGGTTCAGCGAGGCGCTCTATGCCTACACCTCCGCCACCGGCAACAACGGCAGCGCCTTCGCCGGACTGGCCGCCGATACCCCGTTCTGGAACGACACGCTGGGGCTCGCGATGTTCATCGGCCGCTTCCTGATGATCGTGCCGATGCTGGCGATCGCGGGCTCGCTCGCGCGCAAGAAGATCGTGCCCGCCTCGCTCGGCACCTTTCCCACCACCGGCGCCCTGTTCGTCGGTCTGGTCGTGGGCGTGATCCTGGTCACCGGCGGGCTGATCTTCTTCCCCGCCGTGGCGCTCGGCCCGATCGTCGAACATTTCGCGCTGCTGCACGGCACGCTGTACTGAGGACGGTGACACCGATGGACACTCGTTCCCCTCCGCGCGACCGGCGGTCCAGCGTGCTGGACGCCGCCATCCTGGTGCCGGCGATGCGCGGCGCATTCGCCAAGCTCGATCCGCGGGTGCTGATCCGCAACCCGGTCATGTTCGTGGTCGAGGTGGTCGCCGCGCTGACCACCATCGTCACCGTTCGCGATGCGCTGGCCGGTGGCGCACACACCGGCTTCAGCCTCCAGATCGTCGTCTGGCTCTGGCTCACGGTGCTGTTCGCCAATTTCGCCGAAGCGGTGGCGGAAGGCCGCGGCAAGGCGCAGGCCGCGGCGCTGCGTCGGACCCGCACCGACACGCTCGCCAAGCGCCTGCTTCCCGACAGCGGCGGCGGGCTCGACCCGCAGGGCCTCTACGAGCCGGTGCCCGCCCCCGACCTGAAGCCTGGCGATATCGTGCTGGTGGAGGCGGGCGATCTGGTCCCGAGCGACGGCGAGGTGATCGCAGGCATCGCCGCGGTCGACGAATCCGCGATCACCGGCGAATCCGCCCCGGTGATCCGCGAATCGGGGGGGGACCGCTCGGCGGTCACCGGCGGCACGCGGGTGCTGTCGGATTGGATCATGCTGCGCATCACCGCAGCCCAGGGCGCGACCTTTCTCGACCGCATGATCGCGCTGGTGGAGGGGGCGGCGCGGCAGAAGACGCCGAACGAGATCGCGCTCAACATCCTGCTCGCCGGCCTCACCATCATCTTCGTCATCGTGGTGGCGAGCATCCCCAGTTTCGCCGCCTACGCCGGCGGGCGGGTCTCGGTGGTCATGCTGGTCGCCCTCTTCGTCGCCCTGATCCCCACCACCATCGGCGCGCTGCTTTCGGCCATCGGCATCGCCGGCATGGACCGGCTGGTGCGCTTCAACGTGCTGGCGATGTCGGGCCGCGCGGTGGAGGCCGCCGGCGACGTCGATACGCTGCTGCTCGACAAGACCGGCACCATCACGCTCGGCAACCGCCAGGCGGCGGAATTCTTCCCGGTGACCGGCGTCACCGCGGCCGAACTGGCCGACGCCGCGCAACTCGCCTCCTTGCCGGACGAAACGCCCGAAGGACGCTCGATCGTGGTGCTGGCCAGGGAGAAATACGCCGTCCGCGGGCGCGAGATGGCGCCGGCGGGCGCGCGGTTCCTGCCCTTCTCGGCGCAGACCCGGCTCTCGGGGATCGACTTCGCAGGCTCGAGCATCCGCAAGGGCGCGGTCGACGCGGTGCTCGCCTTCGTCCGCGCCGAGACCGGCCGGTCCGGCGACGACACCGCCGTCCTGATCCGGCCGGCACCGGAGATCGTGCGCGAACTGGTCGGAAAATCCGACGAGATCGCCCGTGCCGGCGGCACGCCGCTCGCGGTCGCGCGCGATCGCCGGTTGCTCGGCGTCATCCATCTGAAGGACATCGTCAAGGGTGGCATCCGCGAACGCTTCGACGAATTGCGGCGCATGGGCATCCGCACGGTGATGATCACCGGCGACAATCCGCTCACCGCCGCCGCCATCGCCGCCGAGGCCGGAGTGGACGATTTCCTCGCCCAGGCCACGCCCGAGGCCAAGCTCGGGCTGATCCGTGCCGAGCAGGCGCAGGGCAAGCTGGTGGCGATGTGCGGGGACGGCACCAACGACGCCCCGGCGCTGGCGCAGGCCGATGTCGGGGTGGCGATGAACACCGGCACCATGGCGGCGCGCGAAGCCGGCAACATGGTCGATCTCGACAGCGATCCCACCAAGCTGATCGAGATCGTGGAGATCGGCAAGCAACTGCTGATGACCCGCGGCGCGCTCACCACCTTCTCGATTGCCAACGACGTCGCCAAGTATTTCGCCATGGTCCCGGCCATGTTCATCGCTTTCTATCCGCAATTGCAGGCGCTGAACGTGATGGCGCTCGGCTCGCCGCGGAGCGCGATCCTGTCGGCGATCATCTTCAACGCGCTGGTCATCGTCGCGCTCATCCCGCTCGCGCTGCGCGGCGTCGCCTACCGTCCCATCGGCGCGGCGGCGATCCTGCGCCGCAACCTGCTGCTCTACGGGCTGGGCGGCATCCTCGTCCCCTTCGTCGGCATCAAGCTGATCGACATGCTCGTGCTCGCGCTGCGCCTGGCCTGAGGAGAATGCCGCCATGAACCATATCCGCCCGGCGATCGTGATGATGCTGGCGATGACGCTGTTGACCGGTCTCGCCTACCCGCTCGCCGTCACCGTGATCGCCCAGCTCGCGTTCCCCTGGCAGGCCAACGGCAGCCTGATCCGGCGCCACGGCATCGTGGTCGGCGCCGCGCGCATCGGGCAGAACTTCGCGTCCGCCGGCTATTTCCACCCCCGGCCGTCGGCGACCACCGGACCCGACCCCGGCGATCCCGCCCGCACCATCGCCGTGCCCTACAATGGCGCCAACTCCGGCGGCTCGAACCTCGGCCCGACCGCGAAGGAGCTGGTGCGCCACGTGCAGGCGCGGGCGGCGGCGCTGGCCGCGCAGAACCCCGCCGCGCCGATCCCGGTCGATCTGGTGACCAGTTCGGCGAGCGGCCTCGACCCCGATATCACCCCCGCGGGCGCCCTGTTCCAGGTGCCGCGCGTCGCCCGCGCCCGCAGCCTCCCCGTGGCTGTCGTCCGCCGGCTGGTGCTGGCCCACATCACCCCGCGCCTGTTCGGCGTGATCGGAGAGCCGCACGTGAACGTGCTAAGGCTCAACCTCGCGCTCGACGCGCTGGCCCGGCACTGACCGCAGCGCCCACTGCCCGCAGCGCCTGGCGCGGGTGCGGACGGAGAATGGCTGGATGGAAGATGTCCCGCAGCGGGAGGCTCGCCCGTTCCCGGATGCTCTGCTCGCCGCCGCCGGGCGCGCCGACGCCGGGCGGCTCAAGCTCTTTCTCGGCGCCGCGCCGGGAGTGGGCAAGACCTACGAGATGCTGACCGCGGCGCGCGCCCGCCTGCGCGAGGGCGTCGATGTCGTCGTCGGCGTGGTCGAAACCCATGGCCGCGCCGAGACCGAGGCCCTCCTCGCGGGGCTGGAGGTGATCGCGCGCCGGCGGCTGGACTACAGGGGGCACCCGCTGGAGGAGATGGATCTCGACGCGATCCTCGCCCGCCGTCCCGCCCTGGTGCTGGTCGATGAACTCGCCCACACCAACGTGCCCGGCAGCCGCCACGCCAAGCGCCATCTGGACGTGGCCGAACTGCTCGCCGCCGGCATCGATGTCTACGCCACGCTGAACATCCAGCACCTCGAAAGCCTGACCGACGTGGTGGCGCGGATCACCCGCATCCGGGTGCGCGAACTGGTGCCCGATTCCGTCATCGACCGTGCCGACGAGGTCGAACTGATCGACCTCACGCCCGCAGACCTGATCCAGCGGCTCGAGGAGGGCAAGGTCTATGTGCCCCAGCAGGCCGCCCGCGCGATCCGCCACTATTTCTCGCCGGGCAATCTGACCGCGCTGCGCGAGCTGGCGCTGCGCCGCACCGCCCAGCGCGTCGACGCGCAGATGCTGAACTACATGCAGGCCCACGCGATCCGCGGCCCCTGGCCGGCCGGGGAACGGCTGCTGGCCTGCGTGGGCGATGCGCCTGATGCCAGCGCCCTGGTGCGCCACGCCAAACGCCTCGCCGACCAGTTGCGGGCGCCGTGGACGGTCCTCCATGTCGAGACGGCGGCGGCCGGGCGCCGCAGCGACGCCGCCCAGGGCCAGGTGGCCGAGGCGCTGCGGCTGGCCGAACGGCTCGGCGCCACCGCCGCCACCATCCCCGGGCAGGACGTCGCGGAGACGGTGATCGACTACGCCCGCCAGCACAATTTCGTCCATGTGGTGATCGCCCGTGCCCGCCGCGCCGGCTGGCGCCGGTTTCGGCGCGGGGCGGTGGAAAGGCGCCTGATCCGTCGCGCCGGCGATCTCGCGATCCATCTCCTGCCGGCCCCGCCGGAGGCTTCGGCGCGCGCGGCCGGGCGGTCCCGCCCCGCCCCGGTGATCGCGCCCGCGCAGTACGCGGGCAGCGCGGGCATCGTGCTCGCGGGGCTGATCGCGGCCCTGCTGCTGCGCGGCTTCCTCGCGAACTCCGACGTCGGGCTGGTGTTCCTCACCGCGGTGCTGCTCAGCGCCATCACCTACGGGCTGGGGCCGTCGCTGCTCGCCTGCGTGTTGAGCGCTCTGGCCTACAATTTCTTCTTCCTGCCGCCGCTCTACACCTTCACCATCGCCGATCCCGAGAACGTGGTCGCGCTGTTCTTCTTCCTTCTCGTGGCGCTGCTCGCCGGCAACCTCGCCGCCCGGCTGCGCGCGCAGGTGATCGCGGCGCGGGAGCGGGCGAAGACCACCGGGGATCTCTACCAGTTCAGCCGCAAGCTCGGCCTCGCGGTGGAGATGGACGACCTGCTGTGGGCGACCGCGCACCAGATCGCCCTGATGCTGAAACTGCGCGTGGTGCTGCTGCTGCCGGAGGCGGGCGCGCTCGCCGTCCGCGCCGGCTTCCCGCCCGAGGACCTGCTCGGCGAAGCCGATCTCGCCGCCGCCACCTGGTGCTGGCAGCACATCCGCCCGGCCGGGCGCGGCGCGCAGACCCTGCCGGGCGCCAGATGGCTGTTCCTGCCGATGCGCACCGGGCGCGGCGCGGTGGGGGTGGTGGGCATCGATCGCGACCAGCCCGGCCCGCTGTCCCCCGAGCAGCATCGCCTGCTCGATGCCCTCACCGACCAGGCGGCGCTCGCCATCGAGCGCGTCCGGCTGGTCGAGGATCTCGATCGCGTCCGCCTCGCGGCCGAGGCGGACCGGCTGCGCGCCGCACTGCTGACCTCCATCTCGCACGATCTGCGCACGCCGCTCGCGTCCATCCTCGGTTCGGCGAGCAGCCTCGCCGCGCATGATGCGGCGTTCGATCCGCCGGCACGCGCAGCCCTCACCCGCACCATCCAGGAGGAGGCCGAGCGCCTCAACCGCTTCATCGGCAATCTCCTCGACATGACCCGTCTGGAGGCCGGGCGGGTGATGCCCCAGCGCGGGCTCGCCGATCTGTCGGACGTGGTCGGCGCCGTCCTGCGGCGGGCGGAAAAGATCCTCGCCCTCCATCGCGTCGCGCTCGATCTTCCCCCCGATCTGCCGATGCTCGCGATCGACATGGTGCTGTTCGAGCAGGTGTTGTTCAACCTCCTGGACAATGCCGCCAAATACGCTCCCGCCGGAACCGCGATCACCGTGCGCGCCCGCCGCGAGGGCGGCCGGGTGCGGATCGAGGTGCTGGACGAAGGGCCCGGCATCGCGGCCGACGAACTCGCCCGCATCTTCGAGAAATTCCATCGCGCCCCGGCGACCGACCGCCGCCCGCCCGGCCTCGGCCTCGGGCTGGCGATCTGCCGCGGCTTCGTCGAGGCGATGGGCGGGACGATCACCGCGGCGAACCGGGCCGGCCGTCCCGGCGCGGTCTTCGCCATCGACCTGCCGGAGCCGGCTCCGGCGGCGCCGGCGGCGGCGCGATGAGCAACGCAATGCGCATCCTGATCGTCGATGACGAACCGGCGATCCGCCGCTTCCTGCGCGCCGGCCTGCGCGCGGCGGGCCATCTGCCGGCGGAGGCGGAAACCGCGCAGGCGGCGCTCGCCGCGATCGGCCGCGGCGAGGCCGATCTCGTGGTGCTCGACCTCGGCCTGCCCGACCTCGACGGCATCGCGGTGATCGAGCGCCTGCGCGCGGCCGGCAACCTGGTGCCCATCGTCGTGCTGTCCTCGCGCGACGCCGAGGCGGCGAAGGTGGCGGCACTCGACGCCGGGGCCGACGACTACGTGACCAAGCCGTTCGGCATCGATGAGCTGCACGCCCGCATCCGCGCCGCCGAGCGCCACCGCCTGCAACGGCAGGGCGAGCAGGCCCTGTTCCGCTCCGGAGATCTCGCCATCGACCTCGTCCGCCGCCTCGTCACCCTGCGCGGGGAGGAGGTGAAGCTGACCCCGAAGGAATACGACCTGCTGCGCCTGTTCGCCGCCCACGCCGGCAAGGTTCTGACCCACCGGATGCTGCTGCGCGCGCTCTGGGGCGGCGAGGCGGACGTGCAGAATCTGCGCATCTACATCCGCACCCTGCGCCAGAAGATCGAGGCCGAGCCCGACCGGCCGGCGCTGATCGTCACCGAGACCGGCGTCGGCTATCGTCTGCGCGCGCTCGATCCGCCGGCGGAGCCGCCGCCGCCCGCCGCCCCCTAGAGCAACATCCGATCGGACGGAATCGGCCGATGGGCTACAGTTGCTCGATCAGACAACAAGATGGAGCAGGATCCGTGCACCCGTTCGCACGGATCCTGCTCCAGCCCCGTCGGACGACCCCGAAGGAGAAGGCCGCCTCCCCATGGAGATCGACAGCTTCCTCGCGCCCGAGCGGGTGGTGCTCGGCTTCGCCGCCACCAGCAAGGCCGCCCTGCTGGCGGCGCTCGCCCGCCGGATCGCCCCGGCCGCCGGTGTCGCGGCGCCGGTCATCGCCGCCGCCCTCGCGGCGCGCGAGCAGCTCGGCTCGACCGGGCTGGGCCGCGGCTTCGCGCTGCCACACGCGCGGATCGCCGGCCTGCCCCGCCTGGTCGGCCTGTTCGCCCGCCTCGCCGCCCCGCTCGCCTTCGAGGCGATCGACGAGGCCCCCGTCGATCTCGTCTTTCTGCTGCTCACCCCCGCCGGGACCGGCGGCGGGCACCTCGCGGCGCTGGCGGCGATCTCCCGCCGCCTGCGCGAGGAGGACGTCGCCGCCGGCCTGCGCGCCGCCGCCGCGGTGGAGGACGCCTACCGCCTGCTCGCCGGCGCTTAGCGCGGGCGGCGGGTTCAGCCCGCCGCCGCCAGCGCCCGCCTGGCCATCACCCCGACCAGATGGGCGCGATATTCGGCCGAGCCGTGGAGGTCGGCGTTCAGCCCCTCGGCCGGCGTCGCCACCCCCGCGAGCGCGTCCGCCGACCAGGATTTCTCCAGCGCCTTCTCCATCGCGGTGTGGCGGAACACGCCGCCCTGCCCGGCCCCGGTCACCGCCACCCGCACCCCCTGTGGCCCGCGCGCGACGAACACGCCGACCATGGCGTAGCGCGAGGCGGGGTTGGGGAACTTGGCGTAGCCGGCCTTTTCGGGCACCGGAAACGCGACCGCGGTGATGATCTCGCCCGGCTCCAGCGCGGTGGTGAACATGCCCTGGAAATACCCGTCCGCGGCGATCGTGCGGCGGTCGGTGCGGAGGGTGGCGCCGAGCGCCAGCACCGCCGCCGGATAGTCCGCGGTCGGATCGTCGTTGGCGAGCGAGCCGCCGATGGTGCCGCGGTGGCGCACCTCGTTGTCCCCGATCCCGCCGGCGAGTGCGGCGAGCGCGGGGATCGCGCGGCGCACCTCGGCCGAGGCGGCGACGGCCGCGTGGGTGGTCATCGCGCCGATCGTCACCACCCCGCCGGAGACACCGATCCCGGCGAGCCCGAGGCCGGAGAGATCGACGACCGCGCTGGGCCTGGCCAGGCGCTGCTTGAGCACGGGGATATAGGTCATGCCCCCGGCGAGCGCCTTGGCCTCGGGGTCCGCGCTCAGCAGCTTCACCGCCTCGGCGACGGTCGCGGGCTTCTGATAGGCGAATGCATACATCGCTCGGTTCCTTTCGTATCCGCCTATTCCGCCGCGGCCCGGCTCTGCCCGGCCCGGATGATGGACCAGATCTTCGGCGCGCTCGCCGGCATGTCGAGATGGCGCACGCCATACTCGCGCAGCGCGTCCACCACCGCGTTGATCACCGCCGGCGGGCTGCCGATGGCGCCGACCTCGCCCACCCCCTTGGAGCCGAGCGGGTTGGTCAGGCACGGCGTGCTCTCGGTGCCGACGTGGATGGCGGGCAGATCGTCCGCCCGCGGCATCACGTAGTCCATGAACGAGCCGGAAACCAGCTGCCCCGCCTGGTCGTACTGGGCATGTTCGAGCAGCGCCTGGCCGATCCCCTGCGCCACCCCGCCGTGCACCTGCCCATGCACGATCATCGGGTTGATGACGGTGCCGATATCGTCCACGGCGACGAAGTTCACCATCGAAACCACCCCGGTCTCGGGGTCGATCTCGACCTCGGCGATGTGGCAGCCGCCGGGATAGGTGAAGTTCTTGGGGTCGTAGAAGGCGATCTCCTCCAGCCCCGGCTCCAGCTCCTCGATCGGGTAGTTGTGGGGAATATAGGCGGCGAGCGAGATGTCGGTCAGCGTCTTCGACTTGTCGGTGCCCGAGACGGTGAATTTCCCGTCGGCGAACTCGATGTCCGCGACCGCCGCCTCCATCAGATGGGCGGCGATCCGCTTGCCCTTGGCGATCACCTTGTCGAGCGCCTTGACCATCGCCGAGCCGCCCACCGCGAGCGAGCGCGACCCGTAGGTGCCCATGCCGAACGGCACCTCCTTGGTATCGCCGTGCACCACGTCCACCTGCGCGATGCCGACGCCGAGCTTCTCGGCGACGATCTGGGCGAACGTCGTCTCGTGCCCCTGCCCGTGGCTGTGCGAGCCGGTGAACACGGTGACGCTGCCGGTCGGGTGGACCCGGATGTTGGCGACCTCGTAGAGCCCGGCCCGCGCCCCCAGCGCGCCGGCGATGTGCGAGGGCGCGATGCCGCAGGCTTCGAGATAGGTGGACATGCCGATGCCGCGCAGCCGGCCGCGCGCCTGCGCCTGCGCCCGCCGCGCCGGGAAGCCGGCCCAGTCGGCCGCCTTCATCGCCACCTCCAGCGTGCGCTCGTAGTTGCCGCTGTCATACTGTAGCGCGACCGGGGTCTGGTAGGGGAAGGCGCCGGCGGGAATGAAGTTGCGCCGGCGCAGTTCCACCCGGTCCATCCCGGTGTCGTGGGCGATGACGTCGGTCAGCCGCTCGAGCAGATACGCCGCCTCCGGCCGCCCCGCCCCGCGATAGGCGTCCACCGGCACGGTATTGGTGAACACCGCCTTCACCTCGGCGTAGATCACCGGCGTCTTGTACACCCCCGCCAGCAGCGTCGCGTAGAGATAGGTCGGGATCGAGGGCGCGAAGGTCGAGAGATAGGCCCCCATGTTGGCGATCGTCGACACCCGCAGCGCGAGATAGTTGCCCTGCGCGTCGAGCGCCATCTCGGCCACCGTGTCGTGGTCGCGCCCGTGCGCGTCGGAGACGAAACTCTCCGAGCGATCGGCGGTCCATTTCACCGGCCGGCGCAGCCTGCCCGCGGCGAAGGTGACGATCGCCTCCTCGGCGTAGTGGTAGATCTTCGAGCCGAACCCGCCGCCCACGTCGGGGGCGATCACCCGCAGCTTGTGCTCCGGAATGTGCAGCACGAAGGCGCCCATCAACAGGCGGATGACGTGCGGGTTCTGGCTGGTGGTGATCAGCGTGTATTCGCCCGAGGAGGGGTCGAAATCGCCCAGCGCGGCGCGCGGCTCCATCGCGTTCGGCACCAGCCGGTTGTTGGTGAGCGCGAGCCGCACCACCCGCGCCGCCTGCGCGAAGGCCCCATCCACCAGGGCGCGATCGCCGATCTCCCAATCGTAGCAGACGTTGCCGGCGGCCTCGTCGTGGACCAGCGCGGCGCCGGCGGCGAGCGCGTCGCGCACCCCCGCGGCGGACGGCAGATCCTCGTAGGAGACCACCAGCGCCTCGGCCGCGTCCCTGGCCTCGGCCCGGGTCTCCGCGATCACCACGGCCACCGGGTCGCCGACGTGGCGGACCTTGCCGGAGGCCAGCACCGGGTGCATCGGCTCGATCATCGGCGAGCCGTCCTTGCTCTTGACCGCCCATCCGCAGGGCAGCCCGCCGACGCCCGCGGCCTCGAAATCCGCGGCGGTGAGGATCGCGACCACCCCCGGCATGGCGGCCGCCGCGGCGGTATCGATGCCGAGGATGCGCGCATGCGGCCGGTCGGAGCGGCGCAGATGGGCGTGCGCCTGGCCGGGGCGGTTCATGTCATCGACATAATGGCCGCGGCCGGCGAGGAACCGCTCGTCTTCCTTCCGCTTCACCGCGGCGCCGATGCCTTCGTGACCCATGGTCCTGCTTCCTCCGTTGCGCGGCGGGCCCGGCTAGCCGGAACGAAGCCAGGCCAGGGCGCCGCCCTGGAACCCGCCGGGGCCGGATGCTCCGGGCCCGCTTCGCTCCGGCGGTGCCGCCGGCGCCGCCATTCTTGTGGTCATTCTGGTCGTCCGAACTGCATGCAATGCCGCCAGGCGCCACGCGCCTACTCCGCGGCCTGCGCGCGCCCGTGCATCACTTCCTGCGCCGCCGCCACCGCCTTGACGATGTTGTGGTAGCCGGTGCAGCGGCAGAGATTGCCCTCGAGCCCGTGGCGGATCTCCGCCTCGCTCATCCGCTCCTTGTGGCTGTTCACCAGATCGATCGCGCTCATCACCATCCCCGGCGTGCAGAAGCCGCATTGCAGCGCGTGGTGCTCGCGGAACGCCGCCTGCATCGGGTGCAGCGTGCCGTCCGCCGCCGCCAGCCCCTCGATCGTGGTCACGCTCGCCCCGTCCGCCTGCACCGCGAGGAAGGTGCAGGATTTCACCGAGGTGCCGTCCACGTGCACGACGCAGGCGCCGCACTGGCTGGTGTCGCAGCCGACATGGGTGCCGGTGAGCCCGAGCTTCTCGCGCAGCAGCTCGACCAGGAGCGTGCGCGTCTCGACCTCCACCGTATGACGCTTGCCGTTCACAGTCAGGCTGACCTGAGGCATCGAAGACTTCCTCCCTCGGCGACGTTTGGCTGCGGAGTTGGCGCCGTTGCGCCCGCTGAAAAGACCCGCTGGAGCGGACTGTGCCGGTCCGCCCGGTGGCGGTCAAGGCGGCGGGCCGGCCGGTCGCGCGGGCAGCCGCCGCAGGCACCAGAAGCCCCATCCGGCGAGCGCCGCCCCCGCGAGGCCGACCGCTCCCGCCAGCCAGGGCGAGAAGAAGGGAGAGCGCGGCGCGCGCCACGGCAGCAGGCAGGAGCCGGCAAGCTCGACCAGCAGCGTCGCGGCGATGGCCGGCCCCCGCCGCCCGGCCCCGCCCGCCGGGCGCGTGCGCAGGAACACGATCCAGCCGCCGCCGAGCAGCGCTCCGGCCAGCACGGCGGCGGGAACGTCGCGCGGGTTGCCCGGCAGGGGCGGCGGAAAGGCCAGATACAGTGCCGCCAGCAGGGGCCCGAGGCCATATTGCGCCGCGCCCAGCGCGCGTCCCGCCCCCGCCGCCGCCTCCGCCGTGCCCGCCGTCCGGGGGCGGGCCGGCCGGCCCCTGCCGCCGCGCTCGCCTCCGCTCACAGCCCGGGCACCACCGCCGGCGCCCCGCCACCGCGGTCGGCGGCGCCGGGGGTGAGGGCGAGGAGGGAAAAATGCAGCGCGTGGACGATGTCGGCCAGCGGCCCGCCCCAGCCCGCGAGCCCGAGCGAGAGCAGCGCGGCGCCGATGTTGTTGGCGAGCTTGAGCGCGAGCGCGGTGCGGATCGCCGCCACCCGCGCCGACCGTCCGCCGAGATCGAGCGCATAGCCGAGCTTCACCCGCTGCCCGGGCCCGACCTCCCCGGCGAGCGCGTCCCGCCAGCCGAGCCCTGCCTCGCCGATCGCCCGGTCGGCCTTGACCACGTCCACCGCGCCCTTCAGCGCCCCTTCCGGCCCGATCACCTGGTAGAAGAAGACGCCGGTGGCGACCCAATGGTAGGCCGCGCTCGCATCCTCCCGCTGCGCCACCCGGTGGCCGCTGAAGTCGCTGCCCACCCGCACCGCGTCGTTGGCGGTGACCGCCGCGCCGACCACCAGTTGCGAGGCAACCGCGATCTCGATCGGCGCCGCCGCCCCGCCGGTCGCCATCACCGCCAGCACCCCGACCCCGAGCACGATGAGGTCCACGCCGAGATTGACCGCGTCATGGGTGGTATCCGGCCCGTCGGCGGGCGCCGGCCCAGGTGTCGGCGTCGGCTGCGTCCCCACCGCGCGCCGCCACACCCCGCCCGGGAGCACCGGGCCCGGCGGCGTCCGGCCCGGCGCGGCCTCGACGACGAGATAGGCATCCTGCCCGCCGGCGGGGTCGCGCAGCACGGTGTTCACCCCGCCGGCGCTGAAAATGATGCCGAGCCCGCGGGTCTGCGGCTGCCCGTCCACCGCCTGGCACAGCAGCGGGCGCAGCACGCCGTCGCTCAGCCGGGGCAGGCGCGGCGCGGTCGGGGTCGCGGACATCGGCGCGAGAGTGGCACGCCACCCCGGCCGCTGTCATCCGCCCCCGACCCTGCCGCAACCCCGCCTCGCCCGGCCCGGCCCGAACCCGGCCCGGCCCTCAATGGCCCGCGAGCAGCGGCCGCAGCACGTCGTCGATCCCCGAAATCATGATCTGCACCCCGACGCAGAGCAGCAGGAAGGCGGTCATCCGGGCGAAGCTCCGCCGCGCCGAGGCGCTCAGCAGCGCGCCCAGCCGGTCGGCCGAGCGGTAGGCGAGCCAGATCAGCACCGCCATCGCCGCCGCCGCCCCCGAAACCCCGGCCAGGAAGGCGAACGGCTGCGCCGGCGGCCGCGCGGCACTCAGCGCCACCGCGACCGAGATGGTGCCCGGCCCGGTGGTCAGCGGCATGGTGAGCGGGAAGAAGGCGACGTCCGCGGCCCCCGTCGCCGGCGCCGCCTGCTGCTGCTTCACGTCCTCGCGCGCTCCCGGCGCCGCCAGCATCCCCCAGCCGCTGCCCGCGATCACCACCCCGCCGGCGATGCGCAGTGCGGCGATGCTGATGCCGAAGAAGCGCAGCACGTCCGCCCCCACCCAGAGTGCTGCGAGCATCACCAGCGCCGCGTAGAGCCCGATGCGGCGGGCCAGGAACAGCCGCTCGTCGTGGCTGCGCCCCTCGGTCACCTCGTTGAAGAAGAAGGCGCCGGCGATCGGGTTGACGATGGAAAAGAGGGCGGGGAAGGCGAACAGGAACGCCTCCGCCGCCGCGCGCGCGCCGTTCATCGCGCTCCGCCCGCGCCACCGGCGGCATCACCGATGGCGCGCAGAACCCGCTCCCCCGCCGCCGTCTCTCTCCCGCCGGTCAGGCCGCCTGGGCGCGGTTGGTGACGAGGTCGGAAACCACCGCCGGGTCGGCCAGCGTCGAGGTGTCGCCCAGGCTCTCGGTCTCGTTGGCGGCGATCTTGCGCAGGATGCGGCGCATGATCTTGCCCGAGCGGGTCTTGGGCAGCGCCGGCGCCCACTGGATCACGTCGGGCGAGGCGATCGGGCCGATCTCCTTGCGCACCCAGGCCACCAGCTCCTTGCGCAGCGCCTCGGTGCTCTCCACCCCGGCCTTCAGCGTGACATAGGCGTAGATCCCCTGGCCCTTGATCTCGTGCGGGAAGCCGACCACGGCGGCCTCCGCCACCTTGGGGTGGGCGACCAGCGCGCTCTCCACCTCGGCCGTGCCCATGCGGTGGCCGGAGACGTTGATCACGTCATCGACGCGCCCGGTGATCCAGTAATACCCGTCCTTGTCCCGCCGCGCCCCGTCGCCGGTGAAATAATAGCCCGGGAAGGTCGAGAAATAGGTCTGGATGAAGCGTGCATGGTCGCCATAAACGGTGCGCATGATGCCGGGCCAGGCGTCGGCGATGCAGAGATTGCCCTCGGCCGCACCCTCCAGCACCTTGCCCTCGGCATCGACGATCACCGGCTTGACCGAGGGCAGCGGCAGCGTCGCCGAGCCCGGCTTGAGCCGCGTGGCGCCGGGCAGGGCGCTGATCAGGATGCCGCCGTTCTCGGTCTGCCACCAGGTATCGACGATCGGGCAGCGCTCCTCGCCGACCACCCGGTAATACCACAGCCAGGCCTCGGGGTTGATCGGCTCGCCGACCGAGCCGAGCACCCGCAGGCTCTTGCGCGAGGTCTTCTTCACCATCGCCTCGCCCTCGCGGATCAGCGAGCGGATGGCGGTGGGCGCGGTGTAGAAGATGTTGACCTGGTGCTTGTCGATCACCTGCCAGAAGCGCGAGGCGTCGGGGTAGGTGGGCACGCCCTCGAACATCAGCGTGGTCGCGCCGTTGGCGAGCGGGCCATAGACGATGTAGCTGTGCCCGGTCACCCAGCCGACATCGGCCGTGCACCAGAACACCTCGCCGGGGTGATAGTCGAACACGATCTCGTGGGTGTAGGAGACCCAGACCAGATAGCCGCCGGTGGTGTGCAGCACGCCCTTGGGCTTGCCGGTCGAGCCCGAGGTGTAGAGGATGAACAGCGGATCCTCAGCGCCCATCGGCTCGGGCGGGCAGTCCGCCGAGACCGAGGCGAGCAGTTCGGGATAGGAATGATCCCGTCCCGCCTGCATCGGCACGTCGCCGCCGGTCACGCGCGCGACGATGACATGCTCGACCGAGGGGCAGGATTTCAGCGCCTCGTCGGCGTTGGCCTTGAGCGCCACGTGGCGCCCGCCGCGGCGGCCCTCGTCGGCGGTGATCAGCAGCTTGCAGGCGCTGTCCTGGATGCGGCTGGCGAGGCTTTCCGGCGAGAAGCCGCCGAACACCACCGAATGGACCGCGCCGATGCGCGCGCAGGCGAGCAGGGCGGCGGCCGCCTCCACCACCATCGGCAGATAGACCGCGACCCGGTCGCCCTTCCCAACGCCGAGCGATTTCATCGCGTTGGCCAGCCGGCAGACCTCCTCGTGCAACTGCCGGTAGGTCACCTGGCGCTGCGTCGAGGGATCGTCGCCTTCCCAGAGGATGGCGACCTGCTCGCCGCGGGTGGCGAGATGGCGGTCGAGGCAGTTGGCGGAGACGTTGAGCACCCCGTCCTCGAACCATTTGATCGAGACGTCGCCGGTGAAGCTGGTGTTCTTGATCTTGGTCGGCGGCCTGATCCAGTCGATCCGCCGGGCGGTATCGGCCCAGAACCCGTCCGGGTCGGCACTCGCGCGGGCGTACATGTCGCGGTATCGCGCGGCATCGACACCGGCATGGGCGGCGATCGAGCTCTTGACGTCAAAAACCAATTCTTCCGACATTTTCGTTCCTCCCGCGGCGCTGGCTGGCGCTTCCATTCAACACATTTGACCCCGGTTGTGGAAGGGCCGCGCGCAGAGCACGGCGCCCGCTCAGCCGGTCCCCCCGCCGAGGGCGCAGATCATCGCCCAGTGGGCGGCCGAGACCGGCAACACCGAAAGCCGGGACTGGCGGAGCAGCGCGAGATCGGCGAAGCGCGGATCGGCCTTCAGCGCGGCGAGCGTCACCGGCCGCGCCAGCGCCGCCACCGCGCGCATGTCCACCGCCGACCAGTCCCCGCTCTCGGCGGTGGGGTCGGGATAGGCCTCGCGGACCACCTCGACGATGCCGACGATCTCCCGCCCCTGGTTCGAGTGGTAGAAGAACGCCTGGTCGCCGGCGCGCATGGCGCGCAGATGGTTGCGGGCGGCGAAATTGCGCACCCCGCTCCAGGGCTCGGCGCCGGCGCGGAGCTGGTCGTCCCAGGAGAACGCCTCCGGCTCGGACTTGACCAGCCAGTACGCCGTCTCCCGCCCGGTCATCCGCGCCGTCATCCCACCTGGGCGCCGGCCTTGAACACGCTGCGGTAGCCGTGGATCATGGTGCGCGCGAACACCCCCGCCCCGGCATAGGGGTCGGCGGCGGCGAAGGCCTCGGCCGCGGCGCGGTCCGCCACCTCGACCACCAGCAGGCTGCCGCACGGGCTGCCCTGCGCGTCGAGCAGCGGCCCGACCTCGACCAGCAGGTCGAGCCGGCTGTGCAGATAGTCGAGATGGCGCGACCGCACCGACTGGCGCAGCGCCAGCGCGTCGGGCTTGTCCTCGCACAGGATGGCGAACAGCATTGGGCTCTCCCCGTTCCGTGATGGCCGGCGCCACTCTAGGCCATGCCGCGGCGGCTTCAAATCGTGGCGGTGATCCTTTATGAAGGGTTCGTGGAGTTCACCGCCCCCGTCGCCGAGCCCGCCCCGCGCCGCGTGGGCGGCCGGCTGCACCGCTTCGCCAACCCCGGGCGCTTCCTGCGCCTGTCCGGGCGGGTGCTACCGTGGCTCGCCTGGCCGGGGGCGATCCTCACCGCCGCCGGTCTGGTCTGGGGCTTCGCCTTCTCCCCGCCGGACTGGCAGCAGGGCGAGACGGTGCGGATCCTGTATGTCCATGTCCCCGCCGCCTGGATGGCGTCCGCCGGCTATGCCGGGCTCGCCGTGGCCTCGCTGTTCTCCCTGGTCTGGCGCCATCCGCTGGCCGATCTCGCCGCCGCCGAGATCAGCCCGGTCGGCGCCGGCTTCACCGCCCTCTGCCTGGTCTCGGGCAGCCTCTGGGGCGCGCCGGAGTGGGGCACTTGGTGGGTGTGGGACGCGCGGCTGACCTCGGTCCTGGTCCTGTTCTTCCTCTATCTCGGCCACGTCGTGCTCGTCCGTGCCTTCGACAATCCCGAGCGCGGCTACCGCGCCGGCGCCATCCTCGCCCTGATCGGCGCGGTCGATCTGCCCATCATCCACTACAGCGTGCAGTGGTGGAACACGCTGCATCAGGGCAATTCGATCAGCCTGATCGGGCCGTCGCGGCTCTACATCACCATGCTCTGGCCGCTGCTGATCGCCTCCCTCGGCTTCACCCTGGTCTTCGCCGCCATCGTCACCGCCCGCCTGCGCGCCGCGGTGATGGAGCGGCGCATCCGCGCCCTGCTGCAAAGCCGCGCCGAGGCGGCGGAGGTGGTCGCGTGAGCGGCTGGCCCTATCCCCACTGGCCCTACATCGTCGCCGCCTATGCGCTCGCGGTCGTGGTGCTCGCGGGCTTCTCGCTCGCCGCCTTCCTCCGCCTGCGCCGCGCCCGCGCCCGCCTCGCCGCGATCGACCCCCGGCGCGGCCGCGGGCAGGACAGGCCATGACCCGCAAGCGCCGCCGTCTGCTGCTCGTGCTCGCCTGCGGCGCCGGCCTCGGCTCCGCCGTCGCGCTCACCCTCTCCGCGCTCTCCGCGGACGTGACCTTCTTCCTCCTTCCCGCCGCGGTGATGGCGAAGGACCCGCCGCCGAGCCAGATCTTCCGCCTCGGCGGCCTGGTCCAGCGCGGCAGCGTGGTCAAGACCGAGGCCGGCGGCCGGCCCCTGATCCGCTTCGCCATCACCGACGGCAAGGCCGCCGTCCCGGTCCGCTTCCGCGGCGTCCTCCCCGATCTCTTCCGCGAGGGCCAGGGCATCATCGCGCTCGGCCATCTCGCCCCCGGCGGGGTGTTCGTCGCCTCCGAGGTGCTCGCCAAGCACGACGCCAACTACATGCCCCCCGCGGTGGAGGCCGCCCTCAAGAAGGACGGTCTCTGGAACCCCGCCGCCGGCCCGCCGCCCCCGCCCGCCACCTGGGACACGATGAACCCCGCCAAGCCCGCCGCCAAGGGAAGCTGAACCCCGCCGATGATCCCCGAACTCGGCCATTTCGCCCTCGCCCTCGCGACCGCCATCGCCGCCGCCCAGGGCGTGCTGCTGCTCTGGGGTGCCTCCGTGCGCGACCGGCGGATGATGGCCGCCGCCCCCGCCTTCGCGCTCTCCCAGCTGCTCGCCGCCGGCTTCTCCTTCGCCGCCCTGGTCTGGTCGCACGTCGTCTCGGACTTTTCGGTGCTCGACGTCGCCCAGAACTCCTCGAGCCTCACCCCGCTGCTCTACCGCATCACCGGCACCTGGGGGGACCACAACGGCTCCATCCTGCTCTGGTGCCTCATGCTGTCGGGCTGCGGCGGGGCGGTGGCGCTGTTCGGGCGCGAGCTTCCCGCCGCCCTGCGCGCCCGCGTGCTCGGCGTGCTCGGCCTGGTCTCGGCCGGCTTCCTGCTGTTCACGCTCGCCGCCTCCAACCCGTTCCTCCGGCTCTGGCCGCCGCCCGGGCAGGGCCAGGACGTCAACCCGCTCCTGCAGGACCCCGGCCTCGCCATCCATCCGCCCATGCTCTACGCCGGCTACGTCGGCTTCTCGGTCGCCTTCGCCTTCGCCGTCGCCGCGCTGATCGAGGGCCGGGTGGACGCCGCCTGGGGCCGCTGGGTGCGGCCGTGGACGCTGGGCGCCTGGTGCCTGCTCACCGGCGGCATCGCGCTCGGCTCGTGGTGGAGCTACTACGAGCTCGGCTGGGGCGGCTACTGGTTCTGGGACCCGGTGGAGAACGCCTCGCTGCTGCCCTGGCTCACCGGCACCGCGCTGCTCCACTGCGCCATCGTGGTCGAGAAGCGCGAGGCGCTGAAGACCTGGGCGGTCCTGCTCGCCATCGCCACCTTCTCGCTCAGCCTCTGCGGCACCTTCCTGGTCCGCTCCGGCCTGCTCGATTCGGTCCATTCCTTCGCCGCCGACCCGACCCAGGGCATCTTCATCCTGGTCCTGCTCGCCCTCACCGTCGGCGGCTCGCTGCTGCTGTTCGCGCTGCGCGCCCCGGCGCTCGCCCCCTCGGGCCTGTTCGCGCCGCTCTCGCGGGAGGGGGCGCTGGTGCTCAACAACATCCTGCTCTGCTCGATCGCCACCGTGGTCTTCCTCGGCACCCTCTACCCGCCCTTCGCCGATCTGCTCGCCGGCCAGAAGATCAGCGTCGGCCCGCCCTTCTTCGAGCGCACGGTGCTCCCGCTCGCGGTGCCGCTGCTGGCGGCGATGGCGGTGGGGCCGGTGCTGTCCTGGAAGCGCGCCGAGCTCGCCCCCGCGCTGCTGCGGCTGTGGTGGGGCGCGCTCCTCGCCGCCATCGGGGGTGGGGCGGTCGCGCTCGGCTGGAAGCTCGTCCCCGGCCTCGGCATCGCGCTCGCGCTCTGGATCATCGCCGGCGCGTTCGCCGAAATCGTCGATCGCATCCGCCTGTTCCGCCGCCCGCTCGGCGAGAGTCTCGCCCGCCTCGCCGGCCTGCGCCGCTCGGTCTTCGGCACCGCCATCGCCCACGCCGGGCTGGGGGTGACCATCGCCGGCATCTCCGGCATGGCGCTCGCCGCCCACACGCTGGTCTTTCTGCGGCCCGGCCAATCCGCCCATCTCGCCGGCTACGACTGGAAATACGTCTCCATCGCCGGCGCCACCGGGGCCAACTTCACCGCCCGCGTCTCCACCCTGGTGGTCAGCCGTAACGGGCACCAGGTGGTGGTGATGCACCCCGGCAAGCGCAGCTTCCCGATCTCGCAGATGACCACCTCCGAGGTCGCGATCTGGACCAACGGCTTCCTCGATCTCTACGCCGTCCTCGGCAACGAGCGTGACGGCGGCGCGGTGTTCCGCCTCAACTACCATCCGCTGGCCCCGGAAATCTGGCTCGGCGCGCTGGTGATGGCGCTCGGCGGCGGGCTCTCGCTGTCGGACCGCCGGCTGCGCGTCGGCGCCCCCGCCCGCCGTGCGGCGGCCGCCCCCGCCCCGGTGCGGGCGGGGTGAGGCGGGGATGAACCGCCGCACCCTCCTGCTCGCCCCGCTCGGCGTCGTCGTCGCCGGCGCCGCCGGGGTCGCGGTGCTGCTCGAGCGCGACTATGTCCCGAGCGCGCTGCCCAGCATGCTGATCGGCAAGCGCCCGCCCCGCTTCCGCCTGCCCGCCCAGCCCCCCGGTCCCGCCTTCTCCTCGGCCGATCTCGCCGCCCCGCCTCGCCCGATGCTGGTCAATTTCTTCGCCTCCTGGTGCATCCCCTGCGTGCAGGAGGCGGCGATGCTGCGCCACCTGCGCCAGGGCGGCATGAAGATCTGGGGCATCGCCTACAAGGACAAGCCGGCCGACGCCGCGGCCTTCCTGGCCGAGAACGGCAACCCCTACGCGCGCCTCGATTCCGATCTCGCCGGCACGGTCGCCATCAACTGGGGCGTCTATGGCGTGCCCGAAACCTACCTGATCGACCGTTCCGGCATCGTCCGCTGGCGCTGGGCGGGCGCGCTCACCCGCGAGGTGGTCGCCTCCCGGCTGAACCCGCTCCTGCGGCGCTACGCCTGATGCGCCGCCTCCCGCCCGCCCGGCTCACCCCGTTCCTGCTCGCCCTCTTCCTGCTCGCCCCGCCCGCGCACGCGCTGGTCGATCCGTCGGAGATGCTCCAGAACCCGGTGCTGGAGAAGCGTGCGGAGGCGATCGGGCGGCAGTTGCGCTGCCTGGTCTGCCAGAACGAATCGATCGAGGCGTCCGGCGCCTCGCTCGCCCGCGATCTGCGCCGCATCGTCCGCCAGCACGTCGCCGAAGGCTGGAGCAACCGGCGGGTGATCGCCTGGATGGTCCAGCGCTACGGCAGCTTCGTCCTGCTCGATCCGCCGTTCGAGCCGCTCACCTGGCTGCTCTGGGCCTCGCCGTTCCTGGCGCTCGCCGGCGGGTTCGGCACCGTGCTGGTGCTGCGCCGCCAGCCGTCCCGCCCGCCGCCGCCGCTCTCCGCGGCGGAGAAGGAAAAGGTCGCGGACCTGCTGGCGCGATGATCTGGCTCGCCCTGCTGCTCCTCGCCGGCGCGGCGCTTTCGCCGCTCGCCTTCTCGCTGTTGCGCCAGGGCCGCCTGCGCGGCCGCCAGCAGGCGACCCTCGCCCTCTATCGCGCCCAGATCGCCGAACTCGAGCGCGAGCGTGCCGAGGGGCGGCTGGCCGAGCGCGAGCACGCCAGCGCGCTGCTCGAGGTCGAGCGCCGGCTGCTCGCCGCCGCCGACCGGCCCGACGCCGCCCCCGCCGGCGCCTCGCGCCTGCCGCTGCTGCTCGCCCTGGTGCTGATCCCCGCCGCCGGACTGGCGCTCTATCTGCCCAGCGCCTCGCCCTACCTGCCGGCGGCGCCGATCGCGGGCCGCATCGCCGCGGCGCGGGCGCGGATGATCCAGTCCGAGCGTCTGGCCGCGGTGCTGAAGGCGAAGCTCGCCACCATGGACCCCAGGGCCGCGCGCACCCGGGAGGGCTACATCCTGCTCGGCAAGACCGAACTCGACATCGGCGATCTCGCCGCCGCCGCCCGCGCCTGGCGCCACGCGCTCGCCGCCGGGTTCGACCCGACGCTTGCGGTCGACACGGCGGAGGCCGAAACCCGCGCCTCCGGCCACGTCACCCGCGCCGCCGCCGCCCTGTTCCAGCGGGCGCTGGCCGAGGGCGCCGCCAACGCCCCCTGGCGTCCCCTGGCGCTCGCCCGTCTCGCCCAAGCCCGCCACCGCTAGCCCCGCCACCGCTAGCCCCGCCGCCCCGCCGCCCCGCCGTCCCGCTGCCGCGCTCCGGGGTCAGCCGCTCCGCCGATAGTCGCGGGCAAGCCTCGCCACCGCGGCGGCCCGCGCCCCGGTGACCCAGTATTCCAGCCTGCCGTCGCTCCAGTACAGCACCGCGAGCCCGCCCGCCCGGGCGGCGCGCGGCGGGTGCGCCCCTTCGCCCCCGGCCGGCCACGCCAGCACGCTGATCGTCCCTCCCGCCGCGCCATAGACCAGGATCGCCGCCCGATGCCCGGCGACGACGTCGGCGCGGCAGCCGAGGTAGCGGAACCCGGCGCCGCGCAGGTCCGGCGCCGGCGGCCGGGCCAGCCCGTGGCGGGCGAACCAGGCGTCCGCCCCGCCGCGGCGGTTGTCGGCCAGCACCAGCGCCGCCGGCGCGACGCCCTGGCGCAGCCCGGCGTCGGCGACCGCGCGCACCCGGGAGGGCTACATCCTGCTCGGCAAGA
>DAHWFB010000015.1 GCA_027326105.1 Acetobacteraceae bacterium | reverse complement strand
GGATGATGGCGGCCGAGTCGGGCGGCGTGCGAAGGCCGAGGCGGCGAACCTCCGCCAGCAACTCGGCGGGACTCAAAGCGCAGTCGGGACGCACCGCCTCCTCGATGATGGCGAGCAGCTCGCCTTGCAGGGACCGATGATGCCGCTCCGCCCGCAGCCGCAGACGCTGAACCACCTCGTCCGGGGCGTTCTTGATCGACAGGTTGATGGGCATGAGTTCCGAACCTGCTCCAATTCAGAACCCGCATAGCACAGGGCGGAACCGGGTGCACCTGGGCCGTTTTCGGCTCCCGGCATCGGCGGCGCGTGGCGCGCAGCGGCGGCAATTCTCGCGCGCTTTCGGGTGCAGGATCAGAGTGCTATGGCGAACGCGTAGTGCTCATCATCGTCAGGCGTGGCACGCCATTAGTCTTAACCTACTGAGTTAGGCCAGAAAATTTCTGGCTTCCCGCGGGTGTGGCACCGGCTCGTGTGATCGCGGAGAAGCCGGTTGTCCTACATTTCCTACCTCCAGCGCCGCCAGCATCGCTTCTATCTGCGCTGGCGCATCCCTGCCGACATGGCGGGTGTGCTGGCCCGGAGCCATTGGGTCGCGTCGCTCGGCACGAATGACCTTGCGGTCGCAAAGGTGCGGGTAGCGTATGGGATTTTCTTGCTTTCATGGTTTTCGCGGACAATCCGCGATGAGATGTCGAACACACCGGCACAGCAGAAGGGGAACAGCAGAAGGAGGGAGCGGTGTCCGTGAGCCCGTGCGGACGGAGATCGCGCCAGGCGCGCTACCCGAACGCCCCGATCTCGTGGGTGATGGCGGTGCCGATCTCGCGCACCAGCGCGAACAGCCGGCGCATCGGGGCGAAACTCTCCTCGTGTTCGCGGGCGTAGGCCATGGCGGTGTGCGCGGCCTGGGGTTCGCCGAAGTCCCGCCCGGCGGCGGGGTCGGGGGCGACCGGGAAGATCTCCTCCAGCACCTTGAGCGCGCCTTCGATGTCGAGGCGCAGAATGCGCGCTTCGATCATCTGCCGGGTCACCCCGTGGCGCGGGGAGAAGTCGGGGATGAGGCTGGCGACCAGCCAGATGCGGTGGATGACGGCGAGCCGCAGCGCGTGCAGCAGCACCTCGCGCGAAGCCATCACCGGCGCGTCCTTCCAGGCGGCGCGCAGGCTGAGATGGTCGGCGAGGATGCGGCGGAACATCGCCTGCGCCTGCGCCCACAGCCCGAGCCGCTCGAGCCCGCGCGCCACCGCGATCAGCGCATCGCCACGCCCGGAAAGCGTCGCGTGGGCGGCGCGGTCGAGCCAGACCCCGGGGTCGAGCGTGCCGATCACCGCGCGCAGCACGTCGATGTCGGAGTGCGCCAGCGCCGCGCCGGCCAGCCCCAGCGCCCGGCGGAAGCGCGGACTCGCCTCGCGCAGTTCGGCAAAGGCCTCGGGCTGGCGGGCGATGGCCGCGCCCAGCCCGTGCACCGAATTCGCCGCCCAGCCGATCTGGTGGAGGATGGCGTTGTTGGGGATCGCGCGCAGCTCGCGCGGGTGGCGGATCATCGCCGGGCCGCCCATCCCGTCCACCTGCCGCGCTGCCGGGCGCGAGCCGGTGGGGTCGAGCAGCGAGGGGCCGAAGGCGCCGAGCAGCGCCGCATAGCCGGGGTCTTCCACCAGCTCGCCCATGGCAGCGCCGATGGTGGCGAAGAAGTCGGCGGCGAAGTCGGGGTCGGCATAGACGGGGTCGGGCGCGGTCATCGCCCCGGTGCCGAGCGTGTGCTCGGCGATCCGCCCGATGGCGGCGAGCGCGAGCTCGGGCGTGCCGAACAGCAGGTAGCCGTCGCCGCCCTGGAAGGCGCTCTCCTCGCGCACCCGGATGCCGGCGTCGCGGAAGCCCTGCCGGCAGATCGGCGGCGAGAGATAGCGCAGCCGGTCGGCCATCGAGCCGGGGTGGCCGCCGCGGCCGAAGCTCTCGCCGTGGGTGTCGAACAGCACCACCTCGACCTCGGCCAGCCCGTGGCGCTTGAGCAGGTCGACCACCTTGAGCTTCAGCCGCTCGATAAGATAGCTCGCCGCGATCTGGCCGACGTAGCGGCCCGAATCCGAATAGCCGAATTGCAGCGAGAGGCGCCCCGTCGTGCGCAGATAGGCGCGCCAGTGGGGGCTGCGCAGCGCCTCCTCGAGGATGCGGGCGCCGCCTTCGAGCGCCTCCTCGGTTTCGAACAGCGGGCTGATCTCGATCCGCTCGGCGATGCCGAACAGCCGGGCGAGCCAGAGTGCGGCGAGCAGGGTATAGCCGGTCTCGGTCTCGGCGATCAGGAAGCGGATCGGCGTGGAGCCGTCGACGTGCTTGAGGATCTGCGCCACCGTCATCATCAGCCGCGCCGCCGAGGCCTGCTCGGCGAGCAGCGCGCCGAAATCCACCGGCACCGGCTGCACGGCGTCGAGGGCGGCGTTGATGGCCGAGAGCACGGTGCGCCGGCGGGCCCGGTCGGAGGGCGAATCGGTGATGCCGAGACGCAGGCGGGCGACGTTGTGGAGCTGCGAGGCGTTCAGCCTGGTGTGGGTATGGGCGAGCGCCAGCCCATGGGCGAGCAGCCCGGCGCGGGCGACGGCGAGGCCGAGCCGCTCGTGCTCGGGCGCGCCGGCGATGGCGGCGTCGAACAGGGCGGCGAGCGGCCCGGTATCGGTCATCGCCGCTTCGCGCAGGCCGATGAGTTCGCGCGCGAAGCCGGCGGCGGCGTCCGGCGAGGCGTCGTGGGGGACGGCGTCGATCTGCCGGGCGACGGCGGCGCGCGCCTCGCCGGTGCGGGCGGCGAGCGCGGCGGCGGAGGGCAGGGCGGCGCACTGGCGCTCCAGCCGTTCGAGCTGGAAGTCCTTCATGCGCAGCCGCAGGCGCATCGTGTCCCACCAGCCGATGTCGGTCCGCCCGTCGGTGTCGTAGCCGACCCAGCTCGCGAGGATGACGGGGCGGGGGACGATGGCGCTCCAGCGGTCCGGCCAGAAGGAGCGGGCGGTGGCCAGCAGCGCCTCGTTCAGCGTATCGAGCGCGTCCCGCCCGTGCGCGATGGCGGCGGCGGCGGCGGCGAATTCGGCGTCGAGCGTGATCGGCCGCGGGCGGTGGGAGCCGGCGGGTGAGGCCGCCGGGGCGCCGGAGGCGGCGGCGGCGAGGGCGGCATAGACCGGCGCGGGCAGGGCGAAGGTGGGGTGGGCGGTGAACACCGCGGCGAAGCCGGTGCGTTCGAGGGCGCCGGCGAAGCGGGCGAAGGGAATCGGCGAATCGTCGGGGTCGGGGCGGACGATGCGGTTGGCCAGCCGCTCGATCGCCCCCCGGCTCGCCCCCGCCGAGACCCCGCCGAGGTAGGCGGCGAGGCGGCGCGCCCGGTCGGCGAAGGCGGCATCCCGCAGACTCTCGATCAGCCCGGCGATTTCGCTGTCGGAGAGCGCGCCGCGGTCGATCCGCCGGCTGATCGCCAGCGCGACCGAGAGCACGGGGTTGCCGAACGGGTCCTCGGCGGCGCGCTCGCGGGCGCGGTTGGTGAGCGCCAACAACTCGCGCACGAGCGGCGCGATCAGCGTGCGGTCGAGGGCAGCGCTCATCGCGATTCTCCGTGGGGCGATTCTCCGTGGAGCGATTTTGCGTTGGGCAAATTTCCGTGGCCGGATGCGGCGGCGGTGCGCAGCGCGGCGCGGGTGCCGAACCAGAAGCTCGCCAGCCCGATCGGCAGCAGCAGGCCGACCCCGATCGAGATCATGGGGTCGATGTGGCGCAGGTTGTGGATGTCCAGGGGCGTCTCGATCGAGAGCCGTTCGAGCGAGGCGGGCGCCGCCAGCCCCCAAGCGCCGAGCCCCGCGAACACCACCCCGCCGGCGGCGAGCATGCTGCCCGCGGTGCGCGCCGCCACCTCGGCGAGGGCGGTGGCCGGCAGGCGCCGGCGCGCCATCCAGGCGCCGACCGCACCGCCGATCAGGGCCTGCGCGACCATGGTGCCGAGCCCGAACAGCGCGCCTGGAATCCAGGCCAGATACGGGCTGCCCATGGCCGGGGCGAGGGTGGTGTAGAGGATCAGGGCGAAACCACCCGCCCCCCAGCCGGCGATGAAGCCGTGGACCAGCGGCATCCAGCGCGGCATGGCGCGGCCCGCGGCGGGGTGGGCGGCGTGGCCAGGGCCCGGTGCCTGCTGGCGCAGCCGCAGCAGCACATATCCCCCCGATCCCAGCATGACCAGGCCGACCAGAACGGCGATGGCATAGGTCCAGTGGCTGGCGAGCAGCAGCGAGGCGAAGGCGAACCAGGACAGTTCGGACGCGAGCGCACGCTGGAGGGTGAAGGCGGCGGAGAACAGGATGCCGGCGCGCAGACCCTCGCGCCCCGAAGCGCCGCCGATGGCGTAGGAGAAGGTGATCGGCCAGGTGTGCTCATCGGGGACGATCCCATGCAGCAGGCCGAGCAGGAAGGCGCCGATGACGGCCGCTCCCGCCGGGGCAAGCCCCAAGCTCCATCCGCCCGTGGCCGGCAGCATCCGCCTTTTCCCCGCCCCACCCCAGCCCGCGCGCCGCATGGTGCGGCGCGGCATGAACCCTATCGAATCGCGTAGCACAGGCACCCGCCCTCCCGCACCCTATTTTCGCGTGCGCGGCGGCGGGGTCGGCTTCGCTCGCGGCGGGCCTCATGCCGGGGCGAGGAAGTTCGCCGCGGCGGAGGCGCGGGCGAGCAGGGCGAGCAGGCGCGGGTCGCGGTCCCCGTTCTCGGCGGTCAGCGTCTCCATGGGCACGAAATATTCGTGTGCCTGGGGCAGGCCGCTTTCCAGGAATCCTTCGTAATGGCGGGTCTTGAGCCCGTACATCACGCGGATGTCACGTACCGGCAGCACGAGCGGCGCGACCGGGGGCGCGGCGAGAACGCCGGTCGCCCGCCAGCGTGGCTGGTCGAGCCCGGGCGCGACCGGAGCGAGCAGCCAGGCGAGCGGGCAGACCGCGAGCAGCGAGTGGATCGAGGGGGCGAAGCGGGAGCGCTTGTCGAGCAGGTTCTGGAGCGAGCCGCAGGCCTCGACCGCGAAGATATCCACAAAAGGCTCCACAGAATCGCCGCCGAAATTGAGCCAGAGTCCGTCGGGCAGGGTGCGCAGATGGGTGCTGCCCGGAAGCTTGAGGAAGGGATTGCAGGCGCCGGTCCCCTCGGTCGGGCGGCCGCGCAGCCAGGAGCGGCGCATGCGGCGCTGGATATCAAGTCCGGGAGGATGTTGGGGCCACTTCTTCAACCGGACTCTGACCATTTCATCCAGGGACGCGAGCTGCCTCATGGGACCGACCTCTCGTGATGCCGTTCAGGCGTTTCAACCTACAGGTGCATTTCTAGCAACTTTTTAGGGATATGGAAAGTCTCGAATTAACCGTAGGTAGCAAAGATTGTGGCCAACTCGCTCTTAGAACGAAGTATGGCGCCCGCAACCCGAGTCCACACGCCCGCGTCAACCCGCACCGGCGCCGCCGATGCTGGCGGCGGCAAGAACTCTACTGTCTTATTTGGAGAGTCTTTTGAGTCCGTTAGAACGGGTTGCTGATGTCAATTATCAACATGCTGTGGAGAAGTTTCATCCACACTCCGGCGGGCTGGCCGCAACAACCCCAGATAGTAAATCAGCAATGTTCTTTCGCCCGTAGCGCGCCGCGCGGCGTCGCCCGCCGCCGGGGCGATGGCTGAACGCCGCGGGTGATTCCCTCGGCGGTGATCCCGCGCTACAACGCCGCCGCGCCACGGCGCCCTTGTTCGGGAGGTAGGCTCACCCATGCGCGACCAACCAGAGAGCCTGCCCGCCGCCGCGTCCCCCGCCCCGCAGCCGGCGGTGCGGGAGGTGGAGCGGCGGGTCGCCGCGGTGCCGGGGCCCGAGGTCGCGGGTGCGCTCCTGCAGGAAATGCTCGGCACGATCCTCGCCGCCTGGCATCCCGGCGCGCGCTGGCTCCGGCAGGACTTCCGCTACCCGGTGGCGCTCGCCGCCGGGGATCTCGTGCGTGCGCGCCTCGCGCTGCGCCCGGCCGACCCCGCCGCGGCCACCCCGTCCCGGGTGCCGCTGTGGTTCGATTGCGCCGCCACCAACGAGCGCGGGGAGAGCGTGCTGGAAGGGACGGCGGAAGCCGCGGTGGTGCCGCCTCTGCCCGACGGAACGGCGCCGGTGCGCACCGAGCGCCACCGCCACTACGAGCAACTGATCGCGATCGCCCGCGGCGCCGCCGCCATCCCCACCGCCATCGCCCATCCGTGCGACGAGGTCTCGCTCGGCGCGGCGCTCGCCGCCGCGGCCGAGGGGCTCATCGCGCCGCTCTTCGTCGGGCCGGAGGCGCGCATCCGTGCCGCCGCCGCGCAAGCCGGGCTCGATCTCGGCGCCCACCCGGTGATCGACGCCCCCCACAGCCATGCCGCCGCCGCCGCCGCCGTCGCCCTGGTGCGCGCCGGCCGCGCCGAACTCCTGATGAAGGGCAGCCTGCACACCGACGAGTTGATGCACGAGGTCACCGCCCACGACACCGGCCTGCGCACCGAGCGGCGCATCAGCCACATCTACATCATGGACGTGCCCACCCACCCCGAGCCGCTCTTCATCACCGACGCAGCGGTGAACATCTTCCCCGACCTCGAAACCAAGGCTGACATCATCCGCAATGCGATCGACCTCTTCACCGGCCTCGGCCTCGGCCGTCCGCTGGTCGGTATCCTCTCGGCGGTGGAGACGGTGACGCCGAAAATCCCCAGCACGATCGAGGCCGCGGCGCTGTGCAAAATGGCCGAGCGCGGGCAGATCGCCGGCGCCACGCTGGACGGACCGCTCGCCTTCGACAATGCCATCAGCCCGCAGGCGGCGCGCATCAAGGGCATCCTCTCCCCGGTCGCGGGGCACGCCCAGATTCTGGTGGTGCCCGATCTCGAGGCCGGCAACATGCTGGCCAAGAACCTCTCCTTCCTCGCCGAGGCGGACGCCGCCGGCATCGTCATGGGGGCGCGGGTGCCCATCATCCTCACCTCGCGCGCCGATTCCCCGCGCACCCGCATGGCCTCCATCGCCGTCGCCGTGCTCTACGCCCACCGCCGGCGCGCCGGCCTCGCCCGGGCCAGCGTCTGATGGACACGATCCTGGTCCTCAATGCCGGCAGTTCGTCGATCAAGTTCGAGGCCTTCGCCGCCGAACCCGCCGGCCCGCGGCGCCTTTTGCGCGGCGCGCTCGGTGGCATCGGCTACGCCCCGCGCCTGCTCGCCCGCGACGCCGCCGGGGCGGTGCTGGTCGAGCGCGCTTTCCCTCCCGCCGTCGTCGCCGAGGCGGAGGCCGCCGAGCGCGAGATCGCCGCCTGGCTCGGCTCCCATCTCCCCGCGCCTCCCGTGGCGGTCGGCCATCGGGTGGTCCACGGCGGGGCGGAGTTCGTTGGTCCCGTGCGGGTCGATGCGGCGGTGCTCGCCGCTCTGGAGAAGCTGAGCCCGCTCGCGCCGCTGCACCAGCCGCACAATCTCGCCCCCATCCGGCTGATCGCCGCCCGCCGGCCCGATCTGCCGCAGATCGCCTGCTTCGACACCGCCTTCCACCACGGCCACGCCGAACCGGTGGACCGTTTCGCCATTCCCGACCGGCTGCATCGCGCCGGCGTGCGCCGCTATGGCTTCCACGGGCTTTCCTACGAATACGTCGCTTCCCGCCTGCCCGAGGCGGCGCCGGCGATCGCCGCCGGGCGGCTGGTGGTCGCCCATCTCGGCTCCGGCGCCTCGCTCTGCGCGCTCCGCGCCGGGCGCAGCGTGGAGACCACCATGGGCTTCACCGCGCTCGACGGTCTGCCGATGGCGACCCGCCCCGGCCGGCTCGATGCCGGGGTGGTGCTCTATCTGATGCAGGGGCTCGGCATGGAGGAGGCGGCGATCACCCGGCTGCTCTACCACGAGAGCGGGCTGCACGGCGTCTCCGGCCTCACCGGGGACATGCGCGAACTGCTCGCCAGCGAGGATCCGATGGCCCGCCTCGCCGTCGATCTCTTCGTCCATCGCATCGCCCAGGAGACCGCGGCCCTCGCCGTCACCCTCGGCGGGCTCGATGGCTTCGTCTTCACCGCCGGCATCGGCGAGAATGCCCCCGCCGTGCGCACCGCGGTCATCGCCCGCCTCGGCCCGTTCGGAGCCGGGCTCGCGGTGCACGTCATCCCGACCGACGAGGAAATGATGATCGCCCGCCACACGCTGGCACTGCTGCGCGGGCGGCAGACATAATAAAAGACGAAAGTTCTTTGGTTCTTTCTTTCAGGAAAGAACAGATCTTCTTTTTTGTAAAAAAGAAGCAAAAAACTTTTGTCTGTCTTGGTGTATCTGGCGCGTTGTGAGGATGAGACCCATGGTGAAGCCGATCGTCGATCTCGCGGGCCGCAAGGGGCTGGTGGTGGGTATCGCCAATGCCCACTCCATCGCCGAAGGCTGTGCCGCGGCTTTCCGCGATGCCGGGGCGGAGCTCGCGGTCACCTATCTCAACGACAAGGCCGAGCCCTATGTGCGCCCGCTGGCCGAGGCGCTCGGCGCCTCGCTCATCCTGCCGCTCGATGTCGAGGCGCCGGGCATGGCGGAGGCGGTGTTCGCGGAAATCGCCCGCAGCTGGGGCCGGCTCGATTTCCTGCTCCACGCCATCGCCTTCGCGCCGCGCGAGGATCTCCACGCCCGCGTGCTCGACTGCTCGGCGGCGGGCTTCGCGCGCGCGATGGACATTTCCTGCCATTCCTTCATCCGCCTCGCCCATCTCGCGGCGCCGCTGATGGCCGGGGGCGGAAGTCTCATCACCGTCTCCTACTACGGGGCGGAGAAGGTGGTGGCGCACTACAATCTGATGGGGCCGGTGAAGGCGGCGCTGGAATCGGTGGTGCGCTATCTCGCCGCCGATCTCGGGCCGCAGCGCATCCGGGTCCACGCCCTCTCGCCCGGTCCGCTCGCCACCCGCGCCGCCTCGGGGATCGAGCATTTCGACGAATTGATGGACCGCGTGGCGCGCGACGCGCCGGAGCATCACCTGGTCAGTCTCGAACAGGTCGGCGCGCTCGCTGCCTT
>DAHWFB010000007.1 GCA_027326105.1 Acetobacteraceae bacterium | reverse complement strand
AGGGCGGAAGCGCATTTCAGCGCGAGGAAGCCGCGGCGCTCGGCGGGCGAGGGATCGGTGCCGGCCCAGGCGGCGAGCAGGGTGGCTTCGGCGGCTTCGCCGAGCGCCGCGTTGGCGGCGAGGTTGGCGAGATCGAAGAGGGGCGTGTCGAAGCCTGCGTATTCCCAGTCGATGAGCCAGAGGCGGGAACCGTCGTCGAGGAAATTTGCGGGGAGGAGGTCGTTATGGGCGAAGGCGATGCGCACCGGGCCGAGGCCCTCTTCGAGCGCCGCGTTGACGGCGGCGAAGCGGGCGAGTGTCGCGCCGAAGCCGTGCCCGGTCTGCGCGAGGCGGGCGAGATAGTTGCGGTTGACCTGGAAGGGCCAGAACATCAGCGCCGGGCCCCTCAGATGGCTGGGCAGTTCGTCGTGGCAGCGGCGGATCAGGCGGGCGGCGCGGAACAGCACTTCGGGGTCGGCGAAGGTCGTGGCCTCGAGCGTACGGGCTTCCACGAAGCGGCTGACCAGGATGCCGGCTTCGGCGTAGAGGAGTTCCGGGGCGATGCCGGCGGCGGCGGCGGCGCGGGTCGCGGCGCGCTCGTTCCAGCGCAGGATGCCGTGGATTGGCCGGTCGGCGCCGATGCGGGCAACGAAACGGCCCTGGCCCGGGTCGTGCACCAGGTAGTTGCGGTTGGTGATGCCGCCGGCGAGCGGGGCGATGTCCACCCGGCCGCTCCAGCAGGGCAGGTGGGCGATGGCATCCATCTCTGCCGTGTCCATCGGAACTCCATTGGTTGGTGTGGATACTGCCCGAATGGCTGTGGGAATCAACCGGACCGGCGGGACTTTCCGCTCCCTGCGGCGGTTCACTTGACCGCCCGGGCCTCCTATGGAAGGAAGTATATCGAATATCGCCAATCGGCGTGCGGGGACGATAGCGATGCCGGGTTCCAGGCCGTTCGGAACCGATGCGCAGGCGGGCCGGTTCACCTCGCGCCAGTTGCAGATCCTGCGGCTGCTCACCAGCCATCGGCGGCTCACGGTCGCCGATCTCGCGGTTCGACTAGAAGTGTCCGAGGAGAGCATACGCCGCGACGTCCGCCCGCTCTCCGCCGAGGGGATGGTGCGCAAGCTGCACGGGGCGGTGGCCCTGCCCGAGGCCACGGCAGAGCCGCCGATGCCGCGGCGGATGCTGGAGAATCTCGAAGGCAAGAAGCGCATCGCGCGGGCCGTCGCCGAGCAGATCGAGGACGGCGAGTCGCTGATGATCGATACCGGCTCGACCACCATCGTCGTTGCACAGGAGCTTGCGGCACGCCAGGGTCTGCTGGTGGTGACCAATTCGACCGAGGTGGGGCGGACCCTCGCGGTGGTGCCGGGGAACCAGGTGTTTCTGGCCGGTGGGCAGTTGCGGGCGGAGGATGCCGCTGTGCTCGGCGCCTCCGCGGTCGGGTTCGTCCAGGAGTTCGCGGTGCGCACTGCCATTCTTTCGATCGGAGCGATCGACCCCGAGCACGGGCTGATGGATTTCCAGGCCGCGGAGGCCGAGTTCTGCCGGGCGGTGGTGGGGCAGAGCGCGCGGGTGATCGTGGTCGCCGACCATACCAAATTCGGCCGCCGCGGCTTTCGTCGCGCGCTCGGGTTCGACGAGGTTGATCTGGTGGTGACGGATGCGCCGCCGCCTGCCGACATCGCCGCGCGCTTCGCCGAATACGGGGTGGTGCTGCTGGTGGCGGGCGCGGCGGCGGACGAGGTCGGGTAGGCTCCGTCGCATTGGTTCAAGGAGGTCGCCGCGTGCGTGCTCGCGCGGATCGAAGCGTGGGTGCAAGATGTCAGCAACCGATCGGGGATGCCATGCAGAGATTCTCCGCCCTGTCGCTGTTCCGCCAGGGGCTTTCGGGCCACCGGGGCTGGCGCGCGCAATGGCGTTCGCCAGAGCCCAAGGCGGCCTATGACGCGCTGATCATCGGCGCCGGCGGGCACGGGCTCGGCACCGCCTATTATCTCGCCCGGGAACACGGGATGCGCAATATCGCCGTGCTCGATCGGGGCTGGCTGGGCGGCGGCAACACCGGGCGCAACACCACCATCATTCGCTCCAACTATCTCTTCGACGAGAGCGCGGCACTCTACGACCACGCGGTGAAGCTGTGGGAAGGACTTTCCCAGACGTTGAACTACAACGTCATGTTCTCCCCGCGCGGGGTGTTGATGCTCGCGCACACGGTGCACGATGTGCAGGTGTTTCAGCGCCACATCCATGCCAACCGCTTGAACGGGGTGGACAATGAATGGCTTTCGGCAGAGGAGGCCAAGGCCTATTGTCCACCGATCGAGATCGGGCGGCATCTGCGCTATCCGGTGATCGGCGCCGCCTTGCAGCGGCGCGGCGGTACGGCGAGGCATGACGCGGTGGCCTGGGGCTTCGCCCGGGCGGCGGACGCGATGGGCGTCGATATCATCGAGAACTGCGCGGTCACCGCCATTCATCGTGACGCTGCGGGGGCGGTTACCGGGGTCGAGACCACGCGGGGGACGATCCGCGCGCCCAAGGTGGGGGTGGTCGCTGCCGGCCACACCTCGGTGGTGATGGCGATGGCGGGATTGCGCATGCCGCTCGAGAGCTATCCGCTGCAGGCGCTGGTTTCCGAGCCGGTGAAGCCGGTGTTTCCCTGCGTAGTGATGTCCAACACCATCCATGCCTACATCAGCCAGTCCGACAAGGGGGAGTTGGTGATCGGGGCAGGCACGGACGCGTATACTTCCTACAGTCAGCGCGGCGGGCTGCATATTTCGTCGCACACGCTGGAGGCGATCTGCGAATTGTTCCCGATGTTCCGGCGCATGCGCATGTTGCGCAACTGGGGCGGGATCGTCGACGTGACGCCCGACCGTTCGCCGATCATCGCCAAGACGTCGGTGCCGGGACTCTACGTCAATAGCGGCTGGGGGACCGGCGGGTTCAAGGCGACGCCAGGCTCGGCGCATGTTTTCGCCTGGACGATGGCGAAGGACGAGCCGCACCGGATCAATGCGCCCTTCACCATCGAGCGCTTCCGTGATGGGTTGCTGATCGACGAGGCCGCCGCTGCGGCGGTCGCGCATTAGGTGAATGGCCGTGAACGAGGCAGACAGGACTGGGCGGTTCGTCGGTACGACGGGTGTGGCGAACCCCCCATCCCTTCGGAAAATTCGTATCAGGGGCCTCCGGCCCCGGCGGGTCCAGGGCGGAGCCCGGGCCTTGACCAAGCCAGCGAGGATGCCGCCATGCTGCTGATTCCCTGCCCCTGGTGCGGTCTGCGCCCGGAAATCGAGTTCTCCTATGGCGGTGAGGCCAATATCGCTCGGCCCGCCGATCCGGCCGCGCTCACCGACGAGGAATGGGGTGCGTTTCTCTATCTGCGAACCAACCCCAAGGGGCGGCATGCAGAGCGCTGGCGCCACGCCAACGGGTGCGGGCGCTTCTTCAACGCGGTGCGCGACACGGTGAGCGATTTCTTCGAAACCACCACCAAGCCGGGCGAGCTGCCGCCTTCGGGAGGCAAGTCGTGAGCGAAGCCTTCCGCACCCGAGATGGCGGCCGCATCGATCGTACCCGCCCGCGCTCGTTCCGCTTCGACGGCGTCGGCTACCAGGGGCTCGCCGGGGATACACTGGCCTCCGCGCTGCTCGCCAACGGGGTGCATCTTGTTGGCCGGTCCTTCAAATATCACCGCCCGCGCGGGGTCGTCGCGGCCGGGAGCGACGAACCCAACGCGCTCGTCGGCGTCTGGCGCGACGAAGCTTCCTACGCGCCAAACCTGCGCGCGACGCAGGTGGAACTCTACGAGGGGCTCCGCGCGGAGAGTCAGAACCGCAGCCCCTCGCTGCGTTTCGACCGGGGAGCGATGGCAGGGCTCCTGGCGCCGTTCCTACCCGCCGGTTTCTATTACAAGACCTTCCTCTGGCCGCGGCGGGCGTGGGCGCGCTTCTGGGAGCCGCGCATCCGCGCCATGGCCGGGCTGGGGCGGGCGCCTACGCTGCCCGACCGCGACCGCTACGCCCAGACCTACGCCCATTGCGACGTGCTGGTGGTGGGTGGCGGACCGGCGGGGATCGCGGCGGCCCTGGCGGCGGCAGCGGGGCACGCGCGGGTGATCCTCTGCGACGAGCAGGCCGAGCTTGGCGGCTCACTGCTCGCCGAGACCGAGGCCACGATCGACGGGATGGCGGCGCAGGCCTGGCTCGCCGAGGCGCTGGCCCGGCTGGCGCGGGAGCCGCGGGTGCGCGTCCTGCCGCGCACCACCGGTTTCGGCTATTTCGCGCATAATTTCGTGGGCCTCGCGGAGCGTCTGACCGATCATCTCGCCGAGCCCGATCCGCAGGCACCGCGCGAGCGGCTGTGGCAGGTGCGGGCGCGGGAGGTGGTGCTGGCGACCGGGGCGCTCGAGCGGCCGCTGGTGTTTCCGGAGAACGACCGGCCGGGGATCATGCTCGCCGATGCCGCGCGCACCTATCTGCGGCGCTACGGTGTCAAGCCCGGAAGCCGCGCAGTGGTCGCGACCGCCCATGACGGGGCCTATCGGGCGGCGCTCGATCTCCACCGCGCCGGTGTCGCCGTCGCCGCCGTCGCCGATCTGCGCCCCGACCCGGAGGGGCCGCTAGTCGAAGCGGCACGGGCGGCGGGGATCGCGATCCGCCCGGCGACCGCCATCGCGGGGACCAAGGGGCGGCTGCGGGTACGTTCGGCGCGGCTGGTGCGTATCGGCGCTGAAGGCGAGGCGGGTGGTGGGGCGAGCGCAGGCGAGACGGTGGGGTGCGATCTTCTCCTGATGTCGGGGGGGTTCACTCCTTCGGTTCATCTGTTTTCGCAGTCGCGCGGGCAGCTGGCGTTCGACCCAGTGAGTGCCGCGTTCCTGCCCGCGCGGCCGGCGGAGCGCTGCCGCTCCGCCGGCGCCTGCCGGGGAACATTCGGGCTCGCCGCGGCGCTGATCGAGGGCTATGCAGCCGGCGAGGCGGCATCGGCCGCGGCCGGACGCGGCGGCGCGCCGGGGCTCGGCTTCGCGGTCACGGGCGCGATCGACACGCGCGGCGGGACGCTCGGGGCGACCCCGCATGGGCGGGATGCGGCGCGGGTCAAGGCGTTCGTCGATTTCCAGAACGATGTCACGGCAAAGGACGTCAAGCTCGCGGTGCGCGAAGGGTTCCGCTCCATCGAGCACATCAAGCGCTACACCACGACCGGCATGGCGACCGACCAGGGCAAGAGTTCCAACATGAACGCGCTCGCGATCGCCGCCGTTGCGCTGGGGCGGCCGCTGCCCGAGGTGGGGCTGACCACCTTCCGCATGCCCTATACGCCGGTGAGTTTCGGTGCCTTCGCCGGCTTCGCGCGCGGGGAATTGTTCGACCCGCTGCGGCGCACACCGATCGACCCCTGGGCTGAAGCCGCCGGCGCGGTGTTCGAGGAGGTCGGGCAGTGGCGGCGCGCCCGCTATTTCCCGCGCGAAGGCGAGGACATGCACCAGGCGGTCGGGCGCGAGGTGCGGGCGGTGCGGCAGGGGGTGGGCATCTTCGATGGCTCGACGCTCGGCAAGATCGAGGTGGTGGGGCCGGACGCCGCAGAATTCCTCAATCGGATGTATGTCAATGCCTGGTCGAAGCTGGCGCCGGGCCGTTGCCGCTACGGGGTGATGCTGCGCGAGGACGGGTTCGTGATGGACGACGGGGTGGTGGGCAGGATGGCGCCCGACCGCTTCCACGTCACCACCACCACCGGTGGTGCGGCGCGGGTGCTCGCCACCATGGAGGACTATCTGCAGACCGAGTGGGCCGATCTCGACGTGTGGCTGACCTCGACCTCCGAGCAGTGGGCGGTGATCGCGCTGCAGGGCCCGCGGGCGCGGGAGGTGCTGGCGCCGTTGGTGGCAGGGGCGGACATCGGTCGCGAGGCCTTCCCGCACATGAGCGTGCGGGCCTGCCGTGTCGCCGGTGTGGAAGCGCGGCTGTTCCGGGTGAGTTTCTCGGGCGAACTCGGCTTCGAGGTGAATGTGCCGGCGGATTACGGACGCGCGGTGTGGGAGGCGATCCTGCGTGCGGGACGCGGCTTCGGCATCACCCCTTACGGGACCGAGACGATGCACGTGCTGCGGGCCGAGAAGGGCTATATCATCGTCGGCCAGGAGACCGACGGGACCGCGACGCCAGACGATGTCGGGCTCAGCGGACTGATCGGGCGGACCAAGAAGGATTTCGTCGGCGCCCGTTCGCTCCGCCGTGCCGCCATGGCCGCGCCCGACCGCAAGCAGTTGGTAGGGCTGCTCACCGAGGACCCGCGGGAGGTGCTGCAGGAGGGGGCGCAAATCGTGGCCAACCCGCAAACTCCGGCGCCGGTACCCATGCTGGGCCATGTCACTTCCGCCTATCACTCGCCCACGTTGGAACGCTCGATCGCGCTCGCCATGGTGCGCGGCGGGCGAGCACGCATCGGGGAGGTCCTGTTCGTGCCGATGCCAGGGCGGGTGGTGAAGGTCAGCTTGTGCGACCCGGTGTTCTTTGACCGCGAGGGAGTGCGCCTCGATGGGTGAGAGCGTGGAACGCGAAGGCGCGCTAGACCTGCTCGCCACCGCCACCAGGCTCGCCGCGAGCGGGCCCGAGGCGCGCTTGGTGTTGCGGGTGCGTCCGGCGGGCGTGGCCGCGGCGAGTTCAGCCTTCGGGGTCGATCTGCCGACCATGCCCTGCCGGGCGGAGCGCGCGGGCGCATGTGCCGCGCTCTGGCTCGGACCGGACGAGTGGCTGCTGCTCGCCCCGGCGGCGGACGAGGGTTGCGTTGCCGCGGCGCTGGAAGACGGGCTCGCCGGGCATCCGCACTCCCTGGTCACGGCGAGCCATCGCCAGACCGCGGTGGTGGTTGACGGAGCCCGGGCGGCGGCGCTGCTTGCCATCGGCTGCCCGCTTGATCTCGACCTTGCCGCGTTTCCGGTCGGCATGTGCACCCGCACCCTCTTCGCCAAGGCCCCGATCGTGCTTTGGCGGCAAGGGGTGGCGCGGTTCCGCATCGAGGTGTGGCGCTCTTTCGCGCCCTATCTCTGGCAGGTGCTGGATGGCGGCCTGCGGGAAGGGCTCGCGGAATGATCGGGGTGGGGGAGTTGTTCAAGATCGGCATCGGCCCTTCTTCCTCGCACACGGTGGGACCGATGAAGGCGGCGGGCGCGTTCGTTGCCGATCTCGCGACGGGCGGGCTGCTCGGGCGGGTGGCGCGGGTGCGGGCCGTCCTGCTCGGCTCGCTCGCCTGGACCGGCCAAGGCCACGGCAGCGATCGCGCGGTGGTGCTCGGGCTGGCCGGAGAGACGCCGGAGAGTGTCGATCCCGAATTCGCCGCCCGAATCATGGAAGGGCTCGGGCGGGAGCGACGGCTGGCGCTGGGCGGACGGCGGGAGATCGGGTTCGATCCCGCCGCCGACCTGGTGTTCGACCGGCTTTCGCCGACCCCGCGCCACCCCAATACGCTGGCGCTGGAAGCATTCGACGCCGAAGGGCGGACGCTGGCGCGAGGGCGCTGGTGCTCGGTTGGTGGCGGCTTCATCCTGCGCGAGGAGGAGGCGACGGTGTCGGCGGCGGCGGGGCCGGCGCTGCCCTACCCCTATCGCAGCGGCGCCGATCTCCTGCGTATGGCCGCCGAGAGTGGGCTTTCGATCGCGGAGATGGTGCTGGCGAACGAGCGCGTCGCGGTGGGCGAGGCCGAGGTGCTCGCTCACCTCGGCCGGGTCGAGGCGGTGATGATGGCGTGCATCGACCGCGGCATGGGCGATCGGGGGGAATTGCCGGGCGGGCTGCGGGTGCGCCGCCGCGCCGCTGGCATTCGCGAGCGGCTGGAGGCGGATGCGAGCCGCAACGAGCCGCGCGCGCCCCACGAGATGATGGATTGGGTAAGCCTCTTCGCCATCGCGGTGAACGAGGAGAACGCCGTCGGCGGGCGCGTGGTGACGGCGCCGACCAACGGCGCGGCTGGGGTGGTACCGGCGGTGCTGCGCTACTACCGCGACTTCTGCCCCGGCGCGGAGCCGGCGGGCACCCAGCGCTTCCTGCTGACCGCGACCGCGATCGGCGGTCTGTTCAAAATGAATGCTTCGATCTCGGGGGCCGAGGTGGGGTGCCAGGGCGAGGTGGGGGTGGCCTGTTCGATGGCCGCCGCCGGCTTGGCCGCGGCGCTCGGCGCGACCCCGGCGCAGGTGGAGAACGCGGCCGAGATCGGGATGGAACACCATCTCGGCATGACCTGCGACCCGGTGGGGGGATTGGTGCAGATTCCCTGCATCGAGCGCAATGCCTTCGGGGCGGTGAAGGCGATCAGTGCCGCCTCGCTGGCGTTGCGCGGCGATGGGACGCACCGGGTTTCGCTCGATCAGGTGATCGCCACCATGCGCCAGACCGGGGCAGACATGCAGTCCAAATACAAGGAGACGTCGCAGGGCGGGCTCGCGGTCAATTTCACCGAGTGCTGAACGCGACGGCGGGCTTTCCGCCAGTGGGGCAGAGGCGTAGAGTGACCAGTTCAACAAGAAAGCTTCGCTCACCGCCATGGCTCCTCCGCATGTGCATAGCTCCTCTACTCCGCCGCCGCGCGGGGGGGGAATGATGGCGCGTCGGCGGCCGCTTTCCATCGGCATCATTCTCGCCGAGAATTTCACTCTTTCGGCATTTTCACTGTTCATCGACCCGATCCGCCTTGCTGCCGACGAGAGCGACCGATCGCGTCCGATCCAGTGCCGCTGGTCGATTCTTTCGAGCCGGCCGGAGCCGGTGCGAGCGAGTTGCGGGGTGAGCGTAGGGCAGACGGTCAGGTTTCCCGATCCGCGCGAGTTCGACTATGTCGCGGTGATCGGCGGGATTCTGCACGGCGGGCGGCAGGTGGACGAGGCGACGATCACCTATCTGCAGGCCGCGGCCCGTGCGGGCGTGACCCTCATCGGGGTTTGCACGGGCAGCTTCATCCTCTGCCGTGCGGGGCTGATGGAAGGTCGGCGGGTCTGTGTCAACTGGCTGCACTATCAGGACTTTCTCGATGCGTTTCCCGGCCACGCAGTGAGCGCGGAGCGGCTGTTCGAGGCCGACGGGGATCGCATCACCTGTGCGGGCGGGGCGGGCGCGGCGGATCTCGCGACCTTTCTGATCGAGCGGCATATCGGCCGGTCGGCCGCGCAGAAGAGCCGCCAGGTACTGCTGTTCGACAGTGCCCGCGGCGGCGAGGAAGCCCAGCCGCACCCGCCGGTGGGGGACGGCGTGGCGGACCCCAGGGTACGCCGAGCGCTCCTGCTGATGGAGCAGAATCTCGCCGATCCGCTGCCGATCGCCGGCATTGCCGCCCGGCTCGGGCTTTCCACGCGACAGCTCGAGCGGGTGTTCCATGCCGCGCTCGGGCGACGGCCGTCAGCGCTCTACCGCACCTTGCGGCTGCGCTATGCGCGCTGGCTGCTCGACAACACCAACCGCTCGGTAACCGACATCGCGCTCGACGCGGGGTTTTCCGACTGCGCTCATTTCTCTCGTCAATTCAAGGAATTACATGGGTTTCCTCCGTCCGGAGGGCGGGTCGGCGGGAACCTCGGCCGACTCCCCGGTGCGGGCGACGGCCGCGGTGAAGGGGGAGAGCTCGCCGGGGGGCGGGTTTTCGAGTAGGTCGGCGACGCCTGACGGATTTTTGATAAATTGCGTCGGACAGAGAATAGTCCTTCGATGTCCGATCGGCGAAACTCAGGCGTCGGATTTTCCAGGGGGGATGGCTTCATGCTTGATGCGCTGCGTTCGCCGCTTGCCACGCTGCTCGCCCGCCGGCGCCAGGGCTACACGCTGGAGGCGCCATTCTATACCAGCCCTGAGATCTTCGGCGCCGATCTCGACCTGATCTTCGGGCGGCATTGGATCTTTGTCGGCGTGGAGCCCGATATCGCCGAGCCGGGCGATGTGATGGTGGTCCAGATCGGCGAGAACTCGATCCTGATCGGGCGCGATGACGATATGTCGATCCACGCGCTGCACAACGTTTGCCGCCATCGCGGTGCCAAGCTGGTCACCGAGGAAAAGGCAACCGTCGGCAACCTCGTCTGCCGCTATCATGCTTGGACGTACGGGCTCGACGGGCGGCTTCTGCACGCCGAACACATGGGTGATGGCTTCGATGCCGGCTGCCACGGATTGCAGCGCGTGCATGTGCGTTCCCTGGCCGGGTTGCTGTTCGTCTGCCTCGCCGAGGAGCCGCCGGCGGATTTCGACGCCATGGCCGCGGCGATGACACCCTATCTCGCCCCGCACGATCTGCCCAACTGCAAGCTGGTCAAGCAGATCGACATCATCGAGGAGGGCAACTGGAAGCTCACGATGGAAAACAACCGCGAGTGCTATCACTGTGCGATGAACCATCCCGAGCTCACCACGTCGATTTTCGAATATGGCTTCGGGTACGCGCCCGAACAGATGGACGAGCAGAAGCGCGCGCAGTTCCGTGCTTATGACGGGATGGTCAAGGATCTGCATGCGAAGTGGGAAGCCGCCGGGCTGCCAGCACGCGAGATCGACCATCTCGACGATCGCGTGACCGGATTCCGTGCCGAGCGGATGCCGATGGACCAGGCGGGGGAATCGCAGACGCTCGACACTCGCGTCGCGTCGCGCAAGCTGCTCGGCCAGTTGGCCGATGCCAAGCTCGGCGATCTCTCGTTCTGGACGCAGCCGAATTCCTGGCACCATTTCATGAGCGATCACATCGTCACCTTCGCGGTGCTGCCGATCGACGCCGACCATACGCTTTTGCGCACCAAATGGCTGGTGCACAAGGACGCGGTCGCCGGAGTCGATTACGACGTCGACAATCTCGTCGCCGTGTGGGACGCGACCAACCGTCAGGACAGTGAACTCGTCGGCCTGGCCCACGCCGGGGCGAAGATGCCGGGCTACCTGCCCGGGCCCTATTCGCCGCATACCGAGATGCTGGTCGAGAAATTCTCCAACTGGTACATCGGCCGCATGGCCGCACTCGTCGGATGAGCCTGATCGGCGAGGCGCGCATCGCGGCGGAGGGCACCAGCGCGGCCTGGGATGCGGAGGTCGATGACACGCTGGTGTGTCGCGAGGTGCGGCAGGAGACGCACGACGTCAAGACGTTCGTCTTTTCCGCCCCCGATCCACGGCTGTTCCGCTACCGGCCGGGCCAGTTCCTGACCTTCGACTTCCTGATCGACGGGCAACGCATCAACCGCTGCTACACGATTGCGTCCTCGCCCACCCGCCCCCATCTGATCTCGATCACCGTGAAGCGGGTCGCGGGTGGTGCCGTTTCACCGTGGCTGCACGCGACCATGCGACCGGGCATGCGGGTGCAGGCCGTCGGGCCGCTCGGGGAGTTCACCGGGCTCGCTCATCCGGCGCCGAAATATCTGTTTCTCTCCGGCGGTTCCGGCATCACGCCGCTGATGTCGATGGCACGCTATCACGACGACCTCGCGGCGGAGACCGATATCGTCTTCGTCCACAACGCACGCAGCCCGGCCGACATCATATTCCGCGATGAACTCGCGCTCTTCGCTTCCCATCGCCCGAATTTCCGTTTCGTTCCGATCTGCGAGGCGGATGCGACAGGCGAGCCCTGGACCGGATTTCGCGGCCGCTTGAGCCTTCCCATGCTGCGGCTCGGCGTCCCTGATCTGGACGAGCGTGAGATTTTCACTTGCGGGCCTGCACCCTACATGGGCGCGGTGCGGGTGATGCTCGCCGAGGCGGGCTTCGACATGGCACGCTATCACGAGGAGAGCTTCGACTTCCTGACGCTACAGGCGGCGGCGCCGGAGCCGGTCACCACTCTGGTTGCGAGCGCCGGATTCACCGTGAGCTTTTCGAAGAGCGGGCGCAGCGTCGTCTGTCCGCCGGATGTGTTCGTGCTCGACGCGGCGCGTGCGGCCGGCATGCGGCTGCCTTCCTCCTGCACCAAGGGCCTTTGCGGAACCTGCAAGAGCAAGCTGGCCTCCGGTACCGTTGAGATGAAGCACCAGGGTGGTATCCGCCAGCGCGAGATCGACCAGGGAATGGTACTGCTCTGTTGTTCGAAGCCGTTGTCCGATCTGGTCGTCGACCGGTGAGAATGCCGGCATGGACCCTGCCACCGTGACCCGCTTCGGGTTTCTGACGCTGCCCAATTTCTCCATGATCGCCGCCGCCAATGCGATTGAGGTGTTACGCATGGCGAACCGGCTACGCGGCATGGCGATCTATTCCTGGCGGGTGGTGACACTCGACGGTGCCGCGGTTGCCGCAAGCAACGGGCTCACGCTTACGCCGACGGAGCCGCTAGGAGAGGGGGGCGATCTCGATGTCCTGTTCGTCTGCGGCGGCATCTCGGTACGCCGGTCGGTGGAGCGGCGGCTGTCCGTGGTGTTGCGGCGGCTTGCGCGGCGCCGGCTGACGCTTGGTGCACTTTGCACCGGAACCTTCGCGCTGGCCGAGGCGGGACTTCTCAACGGCTATCGCTGCGCCGTCCATTGGGAGGATCTTGCCGCGATCCGCGAGGAGTTCCCCAGGATTTCCTTCGTCGATGACCTCTTCGCCATCGACCGCGATCGAATCACTTGCACCGGCGGTGTCGCGCCGCTCGATCTCGTGCTGACGCTGATCGAGACCCGGGAGGGACATGAGCTAGCAGCCCGCATTTCCAACGAATTTCTGATCGAGCGCATCCGCCCCGGAGCCGAGCGCCAGCACGCGGCACCGCGCTCCGCCTCCACCCATCCGGCACTTGCGCGCGCGCTCGAATTGATCGAGGCGCATGTCGAAGCGCCGCTGGCGGTTGCGGATATCGCGCGCCGCGCCGGGATCTCGGCGCGGCAACTCGAACGGCTGTTCCATCTCCATCTCGGATGCGGACCGGCAGCCTTCGCGCAGGGCTTCCGGCTCGAACGCGCGCAGACCCTGCTGCGGCAGACCGCGCTTCCGGTGACCTCGGTAGGCCTTGCCTGCGGCTTCGCCTCCGCTGCGCATTTCTCTGCGGCCTATCGGCATCGCTTCGGCCGGTCGCCGCGGAACGAGCGCGCGGCGGAAGCGGTCGGGACGCTAGGTGCCAATCGACGGTCCGAGGATGGAGTGGCGGCGCCAGCGTAGAATATATTGTATCTTGCGTTGCGCGAATCCCGGGGGGGAGCCCGTTCATGATCGCCCATGCCGAAGCGTTGTTCCAGCCGTTGACAATCCGCGGATTGACCATCCGCAACCGGGTGATGAGTACCAGTCATGCGCCCGGCTATGGCGAGGACGGCAAGCCCAAGGAGCGCTATCAGCTCTATCACGCCGAGAAGGCCAAGGGCGGCATCGGGCTCACCATGTTCGGCGGCTCCTCTTCAGTTTCCCTCGATAGCCCGGCAACTCCGTGGAACCAGATTTCGGTCGCTGACGACGACATCATTCCCTGGTTCCGGCAATTCTCCGATCGCGTCCATGCCCATGGCGCCAAGCTGATGATCCAGCTCACTCATATGGGGCGGCGCACGCGCTGGGATACCGACAACTGGCTTCCCACGCTTTCTGCGTCGCCGCGGCGTGAACCCGCGAGCCGCTCCATCCCGCGCGCGATGGAGGCGGAGGATATCGCCCGTGTCATTGCGGATTTCGCGCAGGCCGCACGGCGTGCCAAGGAAGGCGGGCTCGACGGTTGCGAACTTTCCGCCGCGCACGGCCATCTGGTCGACCAGTTCTGGAGCCCCTCGGTGAACGGGCGCGAGGACTCCTACGGCGGGAGCCTGGAGAATCGCATGCGCTTCGGATTTGAGGTGCTGGAGGCGATGCGACAGGCCGCGGGTGACGATTTCGTCATCGGCATGCGCATGTCGGGAGACGAGATGCTCGCGGAGGGGCTTTCACACGAGGAGTGCGTGGCGATTGCCGCTGAGCATGCCAGACGTGGCCTGGTCGATTTCCTCAACGTGCTGGGTGGGCAGGCCCGCGATCATCTCGCGCACGCCGTCATCCTGCCGAACATGTCCTTTCCCGTCGCCCCCTTCCTCCATCTTGCCAGTGCCATCAAGCGCGAAGTCGAGGTGCCGGTCTTTCATGCCCAGCGCGTGACCGATCTTGCCACCGCGGCGCGCGCAGTGGCGGAGGGGCATGTCGATATGGTGGCGATGACCCGCGCCCACATCGCGGACCCGCACCTCATGCGCAAGCTCGCCGAGGGGCGGGAGGACGATGTCCGCCAGTGTGTCGGGGCCGGCTATTGCATAGACCGCATCTATGTCGGAGGTGACGCGCTCTGCATCCAGAACGCCGCGACCGGACGCGAGGCGAAGATGCCGCACGTCATCGCCCGCGCGAGCCGTTCGCGTCGAGTGGTGGTAGTAGGCGGCGGACCGGCGGGCCTGGAGGCGGCACGGGTGTGCGCTTCACGCGGCCATTCCGTTGTGCTGTTCGAGAAGGACTCGGTACTCGGCGGGCAAATCAATCTCGCTGCGCGCGCCACCTGGCGGGAGGCGCTTTCGGGCATTCCCCGCTGGCTGGGCCAGCAAGTCCGCAAACTCGGCGTCGACCTCCGTCTGGGCATTGAAGCAAACGGAGAAATGGTGCTTGCGGAGCGCCCCGACGTGGTGCTGATCGCGACCGGCGGGCTGCCCAACCCCGGGCTGTTTCCCGGTGCGCAGCATGCGGTTTCGACCTGGGAGGTACTGTCCGGAGGTGTCGTGCCCTCGGGTTCGGTGCTGCTCTATGACGGCATGGGCCAGCACAATGGTGCATCCACTGCCGAAGTGCTGGCCCGGATGGGTTGCCTCGTCGAGATGGCGACCCTCGACCGCATGATCGCGGAAGAGGTGGGCACCACCAACCAGCCCATCCATCTGCGCGAGCTTTCCAGGGCGGGTGTGGTGTTCTCGCCCAATTTCGAGTTGGTCGAGATCTATCCGGAGGGCAACCGTCTGGTCGCGGTGCTGCGACATACCATGACGCTCGCGGAGGAGGAGCGGATCGTCGATCGCGTTGTGGTGGAATTGGGCACGCTGCCGGTGGATGGTCTCTATCGCGCGCTCAAGGGGAGTTCGCGCAACCGGGGCGTGATTGACCAGCATGCGCTGGTGGCGGGCCGGCCACAGCCCGAGGAGGGGGAGGGGTTTGCACTCTACCGCATCGGCGATGCCCTGGCTGGGCGCAACATTCACGCCGCGATTTATGACGCGCTGCGTCTATGCAAGGATCTCTGAGACTTGATGGGGCCCGCGGGCGCATTTGTTCTTCTCGCCTGGATACTGCTCGCCAGTGTACTCGTCGCCGGAGCACGGTTGGTGTTGCGCTGGCGGAGAGGGCGGGCGGCGAGAGTGGATTGGTGGGCGGGGCTCGTGGCGCTGCCGCGACGCTACCTCGTCGATGTGCACGGCGTGGTCGCGCGCGATCCCCGTGCCGCGCGCATGCACGCGCTTACCGCGGGCGGCCTGCTCGGTAGCTCTGGGCTTCTGCTCCTCGGGGTGGTACCTGCGCTGCGCGCTGGTGTGGTCTATTGGGTGCTGGTCGCGACCAGCTTCGCAGTGGCGCTGGCCGGAAGCGCGATGGTCGCTCGCCGGCGCCGGCCGGTACGGCCCGCGCATCTTTCGGCTGGCGGCTTCCTTTGGCTGCCGGTCTGGGTCTTTCTGTACGCCGCGGGTGGGCTGGCTGGGGCGGGGGCGATCGTGCTCACGGCTTCGCCGGGGTTGGGTTTCGCCGCTGTGGTGCTTGCCGCCGTGGGCGGAGCGGGGCTGGTTTCCGGGCTGCTCACCGGGCCGATTCGCCATGCGCTCGCCGGGGCGGTGCATCTGGTGGCGCACCCTCGCCCGGGCCGGTTCGCGGGAAGGCGGGAAAGCGCCCTGCTTCCGCTCGACCTCGAAGCCGCCCGTCTCGGCGTCGCGGTCGCCGAGGATTTCGCCTGGAACCGTCTGGTGGGGTTCGATGCCTGCATCCAGTGCGGCCGGTGCGAGCTTGCCTGCCCGGCGTTCGCCGCCGGCCAGCGGCTGAATCCGAAGAAGCTGATCCAGGATCTGGCCGCAGCCTCGCTGCCGCCGGGCGCGCGTCCGGCCTATGAGGGTAGCCCGCACCCCGGCGCGCCGCCGCCTCCGCTCGCCGCCGGACCGATCGTCGGCGCCGTGCTGCACCCGGACACGCTGTGGGCCTGCACCACGTGCCGCGCTTGTGTCGCTGCCTGCCCGATGTTCATCGAGCATGTCGATGCGGTGGTCGATCTGCGCCGCCATGCGTCGCTTGAGGAGGGGGCGCTACCGGAGAAGGCGGCGGCCGTGCTGGAGGCGATCCGCCATACGGACGAGCCGGAGGGCAACCCGCTCGCCGCGCGGGGCGATTTCGCCGCCGGGCTGGAGCTTCCGGTGCTCGGCGCGGGCGAGAGCACCGACGTATTGCTCTGGCTCGGCGCGGGGGCATTCGATCTGCGCTATGGGCGAAGCCTGCGCGCGCTGGTGACGCTGCTGCGGCGCGCCGGGGTGGCGTTCGCGGTGCTCGGGGCAGAGGAACGCGACTGCGGCGATCTCGCCCGCCGCCTCGGCGACGAGGTCGAATTCGCCCGCCTCGCGCGCGCGAACATCGCCGCGCTGAATGCCCGCCGGTTCGCTCGCATCGTCACCGCCGATCCGCACGCGCTGCACGTTCTGCGCAACGAATATCCCGATTTCGGCGGATGCTACACGGTTGTCCATCACAGTGCCCTGCTGGAGTCGTTGCTGGCCGAGGGGCGTCTCACGCCGGAGCGGCGGCTTGCGGGGCGCATCGTCTACCATGACCCCTGCTATCTCGCGCGCTACAACGGCGAGACCGGGGCGCCGCGCCGGCTGCTCGACCGTATCGCGCCGGAGCGGGTGGAAATGGCGCGCCACGGGCTTTCGGCCATGTGCTGCGGCGGCGGGGGCGGGGCGCCGGTCTCCGATGTCGAGGCGGTGCGGCGCATCCCCGATCTGCGCATGGCGCAGGCGCGTGAGGTCGGCGCGCAAACGCTCGCGGTTGCCTGCCCGGGCTGCACCGCCATGCTCGAGGGCGTGCCCGAGCCGCGCCCGCCGGTGCGTGATCTCGCCGAACTGGTGCTCGAAGCGGTGGGGGAGGGGTGATGCGCCGGCGGCGGAACCCGCGTGCCGAGCGGGAGGCGCGACGGCTGGCGGGCGCAGGGCAGCGCCCTCGCTTCGCGCTGGCGACGTGCGGATCGGGGGGACGCAAACGCCGGGACCCACGGGCGGAGGGAGCGGCGGTGCGGGTGGGGCAACGTCCCCGGATGCGGCTCGATCGCAGGGGCGTGGAGGCGGTGCCTCCCGCGGCGATGGTTGCCGCCGAGCCAGCTCCGCGGAGGCGGGTCGTTGCGGAGCCGGCGTATCTCATCTTCGCGGTGGCGGAAGCCGAGGGCGGGCGGCTGTCGCGCCACGAGCGGCAGGTACTGGGGGCGGCGCGGCGGCTCGCTGATCCTGGCGGCGGGGCGGTGGTGCTGGTGGCGCCGTCCCTCGCCGAGGACGCGGGGGCGGCGGGGGCCGACCGTCTGCTGTCGCTTGCTGCCGCCGAACGCTACGACCTGGAGGCTGCCACCGCGCTGCTTGCCGCGGCGGCGGCGCGATATTCCCCGCGCCATGTCCTGTTCGCGGAGAACGAGGGCGGGGGGGATCTCGCGCGCCGCCTCGCGGCCCGGCTCGGCGCCCCGTTCGCCGCTGGGGTAGAGGCGCTTTCGGCGCGCGAGGCGGTGTGCCCTTGCCGCGCCCGGCGGGCGGAGTTGCGTCTGGCGCCACCGTTTCTCCTTTCGCTCGCCCCCGACCGGGCGGCCCCGCACGTCGGGCCGGCCCACGAGGCCTCCCCGCTCGATCCGCCGGCGGCGGGCGCGGTGCGCCGGGGGATCCTTACGGCCGCGCCGCTTCCGGTGACGGCGGCGGAGGTGCCGCTTGCCGAGGCCGGGCTGGTGGTGGCGGCCGGCAACGGGGTGAAGGATTTCGCCGGGTTCCTGCGGCTTTGCAGCGCGCTTGGCGCGACGCCGGGAGCGAGCCGGGTGGTGTGCGATGCGGGGGCGATGCCGCGCGCGGCGCAGGTGGGAGCGTCGGGGACGGTGCTTGATGCGCTGGCCTATGTTGCCTTCGGCATTGCCGGGGCGCCGCAGCATCTGCAGGGGCTGGGCCGGGTCGAGCATGTGGCGGCGGTCAATACCGACATCCATGCGGCGATGATCGCGCGCGCCGAACTCGCCATCGTGCAAGACGCGCGGAGGGTGATGCCGGCGTTGCTCGCGCTCCTGGAGGCGGGCGGATGAGGGCGGTGGTGCTGCTTTCCGCCGGGCGGCATCCGCTGTCGGCGCGGCCCGCGCCGGTGCCGGTGGAGATGCAGGCGATTGCTCTCGCGCGCGGGCTCGGAGCGGACGTCGCGGGGCTGCACGCGGGCGCGCCGGACCTTGCCGTGCGCGAGGCGCTCGGGCAGGGAATGGACCGGGTAACAGTGCTGCGCATCGGTGAGGCGGACGATGCGGTAGCGGCACTTGCCGCCGCGCTCGCTGCTGATCCGCCCGACCTGGTGCTCGCCGGCAACCGTGGCCGGGGTGGGGAGGACTCTGGGCTGCTGCCCTATTTGCTCGCCGAGGCGCTGGGCTGGCCGATCGCGGCGAACGCGGTGGCGCTCGCGGCGGCAGCCGAGGGTCTTGCCGTGATCCAGGCGCGTGCGCGGGGAGCGCGGTGGCGGCTGGTGGTAGCGCCCCCCGCGGTGGTGACGGTGCATCCGGCCGCACCGCCGGCACTTCCCTTCGCCTATGCCCGTGCCCGGCGCGGCAGGATCGAGGAGCAGGAGGGACGTTCGGCCCCGCTGGTGCCGCGCGTTGCGGAGGAGCGACCGTATCGTCCGCGCCCACGGGTCATCGGCGTGGCCGGAGGGGGCAGTGCCGCGGAACGGTTGCGGGCGGCGACCGAGGTCGCGGGGGGCGGGCGGGTGCTAGTCGATCCGCCGCCCGAGGAGGCGGCACGGGAACTGCTTGCCTGGCTGCGCGCGCTTGGCTTCAGCCGTTCCGCAGACGAATGAGCAGCGATTCCGCCGCCTCGACCGGCATCGCGATCGCGCGACGGGCGATTTCCTGGGAGAAGCCGGCACGGGCCAGCGCCGCGAGGTCGCGCCGCCGGGTCTCCTGGTCAACCTCCCCGGTGCGGAATGGGCCGATGCGCCGCCGGCGGCTGGTCGCCACGGCCGCGGCAAGTTCGGATTCCTCGGCGTCCGGCAGCGAGGCGCGGGCGACTTCCCCTGCCACACCGCGCTCGCCGAGATGGGCGAGGATGGCACGGCGCGAGCGCCCGGAACGGGCGAGGCGGCGGGCGCGTACGGTGGCGAATTCGGCGTCGTTGACCGCGCCGCTCGCGGCGAGACGCGCCACCACGGCGGACGCCGCCTGCCGCGCCGCGCCAACCGCCTGCGCCAGCCGTTCGGGGTCGGCGATTGCTGCGCTGCGCGCCCAACGTGCGATGCGTCGCTCCAGTACTCTACGCAAGCCGGCCTCGCTACCGCCGTAGCGGGCGAGATGGGCCAGCGCCGCCTCGTGCAGGCTGGCCTCGTCGGGCGGCGGAGCGGGGCGACCGGTGCGCGTCAACAGCCCTCTCTAGCGCGGCTGTTGGAACTGGATGCGCAGCGGCGGGGGTGCCGTCGCGGCCGGGTTGCTGCTGAGCAGGAAGGAGAGGGTGATGCCGGCCTCCCGGGCCAGCCATACCGTCAACGGCGCGAGGATCTCGCGCGGCCCGCCGATCGTGGCGAGCGTCTCCTCCGGGTTCGCCAACGCGCGGGCGAAGGCAGCCGGCCACATCGCATCTCGCCCGGCGATCTCCATCATCACCTCGCCCGAGCGTCCGCCCTCGAGGCTGACCACCCCGCCGCGCGGGGCCGCGTCCTGGGCGAGCAGCAGGAGGTTGAGGAGCACCCGCGCGACCGGGGCAGGAAAGATAACGCCGCGGTTCAGTTCGGAAAGATCGACCCGCAGTTTCCGCCCCGACGGCAGCCCGCTGGCGAGGGATTCGATCTGCTCCGTCCCCAGCGGTCCGGCGCCGGCGGACCAGGCGGCGCGGAACAGGGCGAGTCGGCGGGTGAGTTCGCCTGCGGCGTCGGTGAGCAGGGCCAGAGCCTCCGCCGCGAGAGCGGGATTTTCGCTGGCAAGCTCGGCCGAGCCCATGATGGTTCCCAGCGGGCCGCTGAGATCATGGCACAGACGGGCGCAGACCAGATCCGCAAGCCGCAGGGGGTCGTCCATTGCGGGAATTATGCCGAAGCCGCGTCGTCTGTCGAGCCGATCCCGGTAGGGAATTTCTCAGCCTGCTCGATTTCCAGGATGTGCTCTGCCATGGTTGGAGTGATGCCAACAGCGCGCCCATGAGCAGCACTGACCGCCCTGCCTTCGAGCCCGGCATGTGGGTGCGCAACCCTGCCCGCCCGGAATGGGGCGTGGGCCAGGTGCAATCCGCCATAGGAGAGCGGGTGACGGTGAATTTCACCGAGACCGGCAAGCTTCTGGTCAACGTCGCAGTGGTGCCACTCGAACTGCTCGACGGGCCGGGGCTTGAACCCGCCGCCGGCGATGAGACATAACGGACCCAGGAGGTCCTGTTTGCCATGATCGACCCGTTCGGGCGCAACATCACCTATCTCCGCGTATCGGTTACCGATCGCTGCGACCTGCGCTGCGCCTACTGCATGGCCGAGGACATGAGCTTCCTGCCCAAGGCGGAGATCCTGACCCTGGAGGAGCTGGACCGGCTCTGCGGCGCCTTCATCCGCTCCGGCGTGCGCAAGATCCGGCTCACCGGCGGCGAGCCGCTGGTGCGGCGCGGGGTGATGACGCTGGTTCACGCCCTGGGGACGCGGCTCGGCGCGGGGCTCGAGGAATTGACCCTGACGTCCAACGGGACCCAGCTTGCCCGTTTTGCCGGGGACCTCGCGGCGGCGGGGGTGCAGCGGATAAACGTCAGCCTCGATACGTTGGATGCTGCGAAATTCACCACGCTCACCCGCTGGGGCAAGATCGAGAAGACGATCGACGGGATCATGGCGGCGCGGGCGGCGGGCCTGGCGGTGAAGATCAACACGGTGGCGCTGCGCGGGGGGAACGAGGATGAATTCGACGCGCTAATTGCATGGTGCGGGCGGTGGGGGTTCGATCTATGCCTGATCGAGACCATGCCGATGGGCGATATCGGCGCCGACCGCTCCGAGCACTATCTGCCGCTGTCGCTAGTGCGGGCGCGGCTGCGGCGAGGCTGGACGCTTTCCGAGACCGACTACCGCACCGGCGGCCCGGCGCGCTATTTCGACATCGCCGAAACCGGCCGGCGGATCGGCTTCATCACGCCGCTTACCCACAATTTCTGCGAAAGCTGCAATCGCGTGCGGCTGACCTGCACCGGCACGCTCTACATGTGTCTCGGCCAGGAGGACGCCGCTGAATTCCGCCCCTTGCTGCGCGCCGGCGCTGATGAGGCGGAATTGCAGGCTGCCATCGCCGAGGCGCTCGCGCGCAAGCCGCGCGGGCACGATTTCGTCATCGACCGTCGCCACAGTGCGCCGGCGTTGACACGACATATGAGTGTCACCGGGGGGTGAGCGGTCGCGACACCGCGGCTACAACCTCCAGAAAGCCGTGCGTCTTGTTCCCCCTGTCGGCGAGGATTCGATCGGGTTCTCCGGCCGGAAGGGTGCGCTGTCGACGCCGCACCCTACCCTACGTGATCAACAATTCGCCGAGGTAGGCTTCGCGGATTTGCGGGTTGTGGCGCAGCTCCTCGGCACTGCCGGAAAGCACCACCTGGCCGGTCTGCAGCACATAGGCCCGGTGCGCGATGGAGAGCGCCATGTTGGCGTTCTGCTCGACCACGAAGATCGCAGTGCCCTGGCGGTTGATCATCTGGATGATGTCGAATACCTGCTCGACGAAGCGCGGGCTCAGGCCCATCGACGGTTCGTCCATGCAGATCAGGCGCGGCCGCGCCATCAGCGCGCGGGCGATCGCCACCATCTGCTGCTCACCGCCCGAAAGCGTGCCGGCGATCTGGTTGCGCCGTTCCTTCACCCGCGGGAACAGCTGGTAGGCGCGTTCGAGATCCTCCTGAAAGCCGGGTCCGAGGGTGCGGGTGTAGGCGCCCATCTCGAGGTTTTCATAGACGGTCATGCGCGGAAAGAGCCGCCTCGCTTCGAGCACCGGGGCGATTCCGCGGCGCACCCGCTCCGCCGTCGGCAACCGCTCGATCGCCTCACCCTCGAAGACCACCGAGCCTGCGGTCGGCCGCACGACGCCCATGATGGTTTTCATGGTGGTCGATTTGCCACTGGCGTTCCCGCCAAGCAGGCAGACGATCTCCCCTTTGCCGATGGTGTAGTTCACCTTCTTGAGCACGTGGAGATCGCCGTAGTGCGTGTCGATGTCGCGGAACTCAAGCAACTTGGGTGCTCCTGCCGAGATAGGCACGCAGTACCTGCTCGTTCTGGCGCACCTCCCGCGGGCTACCCTCGGCGATCTTCTCGCCATGGTCGAGCACCACCACCTTGCCGGCGAGCTGCGTCACCACGTCGAGCTTGTGCTCGATGAGCAGGATGGAGAGGCCGAGCCGGTTGAGGCTGCCGATCTGCTCGGCGAGTTCCAGCGTCTCGGCCGGGTTCATGCCCGCCGTCGGTTCGTCGAGCAGGAGCAGCCTTGGCCGCGAGGCGATCGCGCGGGCGATCTCGACCCGGCGGCGGTTGGCGTAGGAAAGTTCACGCACCGGCTGAGACAGGCGCGGCAGCAGCCGGTTGCCGAAGATGCCGAGCACCTCAGCCGCCCACTCCCGCGCTTCCCGCTCCTCGCGCCGCGTGCCCGGCGTGCGCAGGACCGCGCGCAAGGGCCCGGTGCGCAGCCGGCAATGCTCGCCGACCAGAACGTTCTCCAGCACGGTGAGTTCGGGGAAGAGCCGGATGTTCTGGAAGGTGCGCGCGACTCCCGCGCGGGTGACGAGATGGGCGGCGAGGCCGGTGATGTCGCGGCCAGCGAAAACGATGCCGCCGTCGTCCGGCTTGCTGAGCCCGGTGATGACGTTGAACAGCGTCGATTTGCCCGAGCCGTTGGGGCCGATGACGGCGAGAATGTCGCCCTCGGTCAGCGCGAGATCGACCGACTTCAGCGCGACGAGGCCGCCGAAGCGCTTGGTGATACCGTGGATTTCCAGTAGTGGTCCACCCGGCACCGCAGCCGCCGCGCCAAGGGCACCGAGCCCGGTGATGCCGCCGCGCCTCACCTCGGCGTGCTGCTGGGCGAGGCTGAGCGCGGGCGTGCGCCGTCGGGCCGGGATCAGCCCGTCCCGGCGGTAGAGCATCATGGTGACCAGGATGATACCGAAGATCAGTTCGCTCGCCTGCGCGAGTTGCACGCTCTGCAGGCCGGCGCTCCCCACCGCGCGGCCGAGCGCATGGATCCAGCCGGTCAGATCCGGCAGGAACCACGATTGCAGCAGTTGCAGCAGCATGGCCCCGACCACCACGCCCCAGACGCTGCCCAGTCCGCCGAGCACCACCATGACCAGGATCATTACCGAGACGTTGAAGTTGAACATGTCCGGTGTCGCGGTCTGCAGCTTGGCGACGTAGTACGTGCCGGTCATGCCGGCGAATCCGGCGCCGACCGCGAAGGCGAGCAGCTTGGTGCGGGTGCGGTCGATCCCCATGGCGTGGGCCGCCACCTCGTCCTCGCGGATCGCCATCCAGGCCCGGCCGATGCGCGAATCCCGTAGCCGGATGCTGACGAAGATGAGCAATACGGTGAGCCCGACACCGACGTAGTAATAGGGGGTCGCGTCGATGCCGAAACTGTGCCCGAACAGCATCGGCGCGGCGACGCCGTTAAGGCCAGCGGCACCATTGGTGAGCGAGCTCCAGTTGCGCACCACGATCGGCACGATCTCGCCGAAGCCGAGCGTGACGATGGCGAGATAGTCACCCTTCAGCCGCAGGGTGGGTGCGCCGAAGAGCACCCCGAACCCCGCGGCGATGAGCCCCGAGAGCGGCAGCATCAGCCAGAAGGAGAAGGTGAAATGCACCACGGCCGCGTTGCCCTGCATCACGCGGGCGACCAGGCCGAGGCTGGCGAGCGGTTGCCAGGAGGCGCTCCATGGCGGGGTCAATTGCCAGGAGGAGAGGATGCCGTAGGCATAGGCGCCGATCGCGAAGAAGGCCGCGTAGCCGAGATCGAGCAGGCCCGCGAACCCCACCACGATGTTCAGCCCCAGCGCGAGCAGCGCGTAGGACAGGGCGTTGGCAGCGGAATCGATGTCCGCCTGGTTCTGGATCAGCACCGGAAAGAGCATGGCGAAGGCGAACACCGCGACCGTTCCCGCCGCTTCCGCAGCGCGCCGGCGCGAGCTGGAGCCGGGCGGCGGGGTATCGGTCTGGCGTGGCTCGGCGAGTGTGTCCATGGCTCAGGACTTGGTTGGCGCGAGCCGGCCGAACAGGCCGGCCGGGCGGAACACCAGGATCAGCACCAGGATGGAGAAGATGATCACGTCGCTCCAGCGGACCGCGATATATTGCCCGGAGAGCGATTCGATCAGCCCGATCATTACCCCGCCCACCATAGCACCCGGCACGCTGCCGATGCCGCCCAGGACAGCGGCGGTGAAGGCGCGCAGGCCCGCCGTGTAGCCGATGAGGAAGCTGGTGAAATTGTAGTATAGGCCGAAGAACATCCCACCCGCCCCGGCGAGTGCCGAGCCCAGGAAGAAGGCGGTGATCACCACCCGGTCGACCTCCACCCCCATCATTCGCGCCGCCTCCGGGTCCTGCGCGGTCGCCCGCATCGCCTTGCCCAGGCGCGAACGCTGCACGAAGAACTGCAAGAGCAACATGAGCACGAGCGAGATCGCCCAGATCAGCACCTCACGCAACTCCACCACCGCCCCGCCGACGTGCCATTTCACCATCGGAAGCGGGTTAGGAAAATTCTTGGTCTCCGCACCCACCGTCAGCAGAATGACGTTGAAGAGGATGTAGGAGATGCCGATGGTGGTGATCATCGCCACCGGCCCCGGCACGTTGCGTAGCGGGCGCAGCGAGAAGCGCTCGATGCCGACGCCGAGGAGGCCGGTCGCCAGCATGGTGATCAGCAGCGCCGCCCCGAGCACGCCGAGCAGCGGCCAGCCGGTGAGGATCACCTGCTGGCCGGACAGCCCGAAGAACTGCAGCACCCACATGGCGATGAACGAGCCCACCATGAATACATTGAAGTGCGAGAAGTTGATGAGTTCGAGGATGCCGTAAACGAGCGTGAACCCCAGCGCGAGCAGCGAATACATCGCCCCCAGACTCAGCCCGTTGATCACCTGCTGCAGGAACAGGGCGGACGGCGTCATCGCCGCGGACTCTGCCGGATCAGGTCTGCGGGGCTACGCCGACATACTTGAACTGCTTCAGCATGTCATTCAGCGGGTACTTCGGGTTCTTGACCACCTGGAATACGCTGACGACGCGGTTGGTGATGTCGCCGTTGGCGTCGAACGAGACCACACCCTGCAGTGTCGGCGTCTTCGAGCTTTGGATATAGTCGCGCACCAGAGCGCGGGTGATGGGCTTGCCGGCGGCGACGATGCGCCTCAGCGCATCGACGATGACGAGGCCCGCGTCGTAGGCGGTGATGGCGTAGTCATCCGGCTGGGTGTGGTAGGTCGCGGCGTAGAGCTTGACCCAGGCCTGCACCTTGGGATTGTCGGTCACGTGGGGGGAGGCGATGGTGGCATACCACCCTTCGGCGGCGGGAAATCCCACCGCGGTAAGCATCTCGGGGGCGTAGATCCCGTCTCCGCCGCCCTTGATCATCTTGGGCACGATGTCATACGCCTGCTTGGCGAGCTTCGCCCCGGCCTGCATCACGCCGCCGTAATAGATCGAGTCCGCGTTGAGAGCTTTGATCTTGGTCAGAGCTGTGGTGTAGTCTGCCGCTTTGGGGTCCAGCCGGTCGTGCCCGAGGACATGGATCCCCTTCTTCTTGGCTTGCCCGATGAACGCATTGGCGAGGCCGACGCCGTAGGCGCCGCTGTCGTCGAGCACATAGACCGACTTCGCCTTCAGGGTCTCGGCGTAGAAATTGGCCATGTTGGGGCCCTGGAACGCATCGGTCGTCACGGTGCGGAAATAGATCGCCTTGCCGGCGGGGCGGAACTGGGCGGCGAACTGCGGGTTGGTCAGATCCGGGCTGGTCGAGGAGGGGGTGATGGTGGCGAGATCGCCTTCCGAGAGGATCGGTGCCATCGCCTTGCCCGAGCCGCTCATTTCCGGTCCCACCGCCGCCATCACGGCGGGGTTGGAGACCATCTTGCGCGCGTTCGTCGCCGCCTGGGCGGGGTCGTACTGGCCGGCGGTCGGCGTCGCATTGTCGAGGATCAACGGCTTGAGGGTGTAGCCCTTCACCTCGCCGGAATCGTTGGCCTGCTTGATGGCGAGCAGGGCGCCGTTGAGGATGCGGTGGGCGGAATCGGCGTCCGCGCCGGTGAGCGGAAGGGCGATGCCAATCTCGATCACCTTGCCGGCGGCTGCCGCCGCTTCGATGCGCAGGCCGCCCGCCATCGCCGCGGCGGAAGCGAGGATGATCTGGTTGGCCGAACGGCGCGATATTCTCATGGCGTATCCCCTGTGTGGTTGCCGAACCGATCCTGTCGGAGCCTGGGCGGCACTGTGGTGGAGTTTCGCCCCGCTTGGCAAGGGAAACGCTCTGCCCGAGTGCATTCCCGCCGCGTCCTTGCCGGGCCGGCCAGCCCGCCTATAGTCCCGCTATGGCCGACCCTCCCAGCCCGGGCCGTGCGCGCCCGCCGATCCTGGTCACCGGCGCTTCCTCCGGCCTCGGCCGGCACTTCGCCCGCATGCTGGCAGCGGCCGGCCACCCCATCCTCGCCGCCGCGCGGCGGGCGCCGGAACTCGCCACGCTGGCCGCCGAGATCGCCGCCGCCGGCGGACGTGCCGCGACCTTCGCCCTCGACGTGACCGACGCGGCGGCGGTGGATGCAACCGTCGCCGCCGCTGCCGCATCCTTCGGGCCGCTCGGGGGGCTGGTCAACAATGCCGGGATCAACGAAAGCGCGCCGCTCCTCGATCAGGATATCGCCGCCTGGGACCGCGTCCTCGCCACCAACCTGCGCGGAGCCTTCCTGGTCGCTCGCGCGGTGGCGAAGGGCATGGCGCGGGCGGGAGGTGGCGCGATCGTCAACATCGCCTCCATCCTCGGGCTGCGCCAGGCGGGAGGGGTCGGCGCCTACGCCACCGCCAAGGCCGGGCTGATCCAGTTGACCAGGGAGATGGCGCTGGAGTGGGCGCGGCACGGGATCCGCGTCAACGCGCTCGCCCCCGGCTACATCGAAACCCCACTCAACCGCGCCTTCTTCGCGAGCCCGGAGGGCCAGGCCATGATCCGCCGTATTCCCGCCCGCCGCCTCGGCCGCCCCGAGGATCTCGACGCGGCCTTGCGCCTGCTGCTCTCGCCCGAGGCCGGCTACATCACCGGCGCGGTGCTCGCGGTGGACGGCGGGCATCTGGTGAGCGGCCTCTGATGGAATTTGCCCTTTCACCGGAGGCCGAGGCGTTGCGCCGGCGCATCCAGGGCTTCGTCGCGGAGCGGATCATGCCCGTCGAGGCCGATCCCGACAGTTTCGACGACCATGAGAACATCCGGCTCGATCGACTGGAGGCGCTGCGCGGCGCGGCCCGCGCCGCCGGCCTGTGGAATCTCCAGTTGCCGCCGCGCGACGGCGGCATGGGCGCCGGCTTTGTCGCCATGGCGGCGGCGTACGAGGAGATGAACCGCTCGCTGTTCGGCCCGGTGGTGTTCAATGCGGCCGCTCCCGACGACGGCAACATGATGCTGCTCTCCCGCGTCGCGACCGAGGCGCAGCGCGCCCGCTGGCTCGCCCCGATCGCCGCCGGCGAGGTGCGCTCCGCCTTCGCGATGACCGAGCCTGCCCCCGGCGCCGGCTCCGACCCCGCCGCGATGCTGACCACGGCGGCGCGCGAGGGGGAGTTTTGGATCGTGCGCGGGCGCAAATGGTTCATCACCGGCGCCGCCATCGCGGCCCACTTCATCCTGGTTGCCCGCACTTCCGCCGACACCCGCCGCGGCCTCACCGCCTTTCTCTTCCATCGTGACGATCCCGGCTGGCGCATCCTCCGCCGTATTCCGATCATGGGGCCGGAAGAGCACGGCGGCCATTGCGAACTCGAATTCGACGGCTTGGCCATTCCCGACGAAAACCGGCTGATGGAGGTGGGGGACGGGTTGCGCGTGACCCAGATCCGCCTCAACCCCGCCCGCCTCACCCATTGCATGCGCTGGCTCGGCCTTGCCCGCCGCGCGCTCGAGATCGCCGCCCCCTACCTGCGCGAACGACAGAGTTTCGGCGCCACGCTCGCGGGTCACGAAGGGGTGCAATGGATGCTTGGCGAGGTGGCGATGGCGATCGAGGTCGGGCGGCTTCTGGTGATGAAGGCGGCCTGGCTGCTGGACCAGGGGGCCGACGCGCGAGCGGCGGTTTCGATGGCCAAGATCGCGGTTGCCGACACGCTCTCCCGCGCCGTCGATACCGCGATCCAGCTCTGCGGTGCGCGGGGTTATTCCAAAGACACCCGGCTCGAATGGATCTACCGCTACGCCCGCCAGGCGCGGCTGGTGGACGGCGCCTCTGAAGTCCACCGCATGGTGCTCGCCCGCGGCTGCCTCAAAGAGGGCGACGGTTTCTGGCGCTGGGGCGGATGACGGGGGCGGAACGCGCCCGGCTCGCCGCCTGGCTCGGGGGGCGTTTCGGCGTCGGCGTGCGCATCGCCGCCCTCGCCCCGCTCGGCGGCGGGGCGATCCAGGAGAACTGGGGGCTCGGTCTCGAATTGCCCGGCGGCACGCGGCTCGCCCTGGTGCTGCGCCGCGACGCCGCCGCGCGGCTGCCCGCCAGCCTCGACCGGGCGGGCGAATACCGGGTGATCGAGGCCGCCTTCGCCGCCGGTGTGAGGGTTGCCGAACCGCTCGGGCTCTGCACGGACCCCGCGGTGCTCGGTGGGCCCTTCAGTCTTGCCCGCCGGGTCCAGGGCATCACCGACCCGCGCCGGCTGACCGGCTCCGATGCGCCGATCGCCGACGCCGACGCGCTGGCCAGAGATCTCGGGCGCGAACTCGCCCGCATCCACTCCATCCCCCCGCCGCGGGCCGGTCTCGGCTTCCTGCCGCCGTCGGGCGAGCCGCCGGTCGCGGCACGGCTTGCCCATCTCGCCGCCCTGCTCGACGCCTTGCCCGCGCCGCAGCCGGTGCTGGAATGGATGCTGGTCCGCCTGGCCGCGCTGGCGCCGCCGCCGCTGCCCGCCGTGCTGCTGCACGGCGACTATCGCACCGGCAATCTGATGATCGCCGAGGGCGGGTGGATCGCCGCCGTGCTCGATTGGGAATTCGCCGCCTGGGGTGACCCGCTTGAGGATGTCGGCTGGTTCTGCGCGCCCTGCTGGCGGTTCCTGGCCCCCGAGCGGGAGGCGGGCGGGATCGGCGCGCGTGCTGCCTTCTATGCCGGCTACGCAGAGGTCGCCGGCGCGCCGGTTCCGGCCGAGCGGGTCGGCTTCTGGGAGGCATTCGCCACCGTGCGCTGGGCGATCATCGCGCTGCTGCAGGGCGAGCGCCACCGGAGCGAGAGGTCACCGGTGCTGGAAGCCGCGCTGACCGGGCGAATGGCGCCGCAGATCGCCCACCAAGCGCTCGGCCTGGTCCGCGCGCTGGAGACGGCGGATGCGTGACGGGGCGGACGGGAGGGTGCTGCTCGCGATCGCGCGCGCCGAACTGCTCGCCACCGTCGTGCCCGCGCTCGCGCCCGAGCATCACTATCTCGCGCGGATGATCGCCAACGCGATGGCGATCGCCGCGCGGGAGCTGGCCGACGATGGCGCCGCGGTGGGCGAACTGCGCGCCTTGATCGGCGCGGTCTATGCCGCCGATCCCGCCGCCGGCCCGCCGCCGCGCCCCGAGCAGCCGCTTGCCGATCTCGAGCGCAGGCTGGCCGCGGATTTGCGCGCCCGCCGCTTCGGCCCCGCGGCAGACGCCCCGCTCGGGCGGCTGTTCGACCACCAGTTGGCCGCGCGGCTGGCGCTCGCCAACCCGCGCTATCTCACCAGGCCCGGGTAGGTCGGCCGCTCAGCGGCCGTGCCAGACGAAGACCCCGCGCACCGCGACGTTGGGATAGGCGTAGGGGCCGTAATAGGCCGGTCCGGCATAGGCCGGGTAGGCCGGGTAGACGGCGCAGCCCGACAGCCCGACACCGGCTGCGAGCAGCGCCAGCGGCAACACCAGCCGCCGGCCGAGGCGGCCAAATCGCGCGATCCTATTCATCCTGTTCTCTCCTCGCCGCGTTGCGCGGACCTTCCAACCGGCGCGCATTCCGCCCCGTGGCGTGCGCTGCGGAGACAGTTGGGCGCGGTTTGCGGCAATTCCATGGAGCCCCCGTCCTGCCTTGCACTTGGATACGGGGCGTGACATTCCGCAATGGGAAGGGTGCCAATTCCGCCGCAATCCGCCGCTTAAACGGTGGTTGAAACGGGCCGTCCGCGCTTCAGCGGCCGGCCGGGGATCGAGGAGACCAACCCATGTCTCGGCATGGCTCACGACCGCTGTGGACTTTCGCCCCTGCCGCCGCGGCAGCGCTCGGGCTGCTCGCCGCACCGCTGCTGCCGGTTCCGGCGTTGGCCCAGCAGGCGCCGGCCACGGTTTCACCCGACGCCCAGGCGCCCGTCAACCCGCCCGCCCGCGTCGGGCGGTTGGCGCAGGTCGCCGGCCAGGTTTCCTTCCACACCGAGAGCGAGGACCAGTGGCAGCCGGCGGTCCTCAACTACCCGGTCACCGCGGGCAATGCCTTTTGGACCCAGCCCGGTTCACAGGCGGCGATCGAGCTCGACAACGCCCGCATCGCCATGAACGGCGGCACCGAGTTCGACATCACCGCGCTCGACGAATCGACGCTGCAGGCGATCCAGCCGCAGGGCGAGGCGTACATCCATCTGCGCAACCTGCCCCAGGGGCAGACGATGGTGATCACCACCCCGCGCGGCACGGTGCAACTGTTGTCTTCGGGCCGCTACGAGATCGCGGCCGGCGACACCCAGAATCCGACACTGGTCTCGGTGCTGGACGGCCAAGCGCAGGTGACCGGGCCGGGGGTAGACCTCGCCCTCGGCGGCGGGCAGACCGCGACCATCAGCGGCCAGGACAGCTTCACCGGCAGCATCTCCACTCTGATTCCCGACCCTTTCTTCGCCGCCCAGCTTGCCCGCGAGCGCCCACCCCTGCCACCCGCGCCGGCGGCGGGCGAGGGCGTGCCGGGCGGGCCGTTCGGCGCGGCTCCGCCGCCGGTCGTCGCACAGATGACGGGTGGGGCGGATCTCGCTGTGATCGGCACCTGGAGCAGTTCGCCGGAGTATGGGGCGGTCTGGTATCCCCCGGTCTCGCCCGGCTGGGTTCCGTATCGTGAAGGGCATTGGGCCTACGTCGCACCCTGGGGCTGGACCTGGATCGACGCCGCCCCTTGGGGCTTCGCGCCCTTCCACTACGGGCGGTGGGTGATGGTCGGGCCGCGCTGGGCGTGGGTGCCGGTGGTGGCCGCGGGCCCGGCCTATGCGCCGCCGCTCTATGCCCGCCCGGTCTATGCTCCGGCGCTGGTGAGCTTCTTCCATATCGGGATCAATCTCGGCGGCGTCGCGGTGGGCATCACCGCCGGAGGGATCGCCGCCGGCGCGATCGGCTGGGTGCCGCTCGGCCCGCGGGAGATCTACTACCCGCCCTATCGGGTGACACCTGCCTATGTGCGCCAAGTCAATATCTTCAACGCCCCGCAGGTGACCCGGATCGTCAATATCAACCGCACGGTGATCGTGCAGAGAAACGTCACCATCAACAACTTCGTGAATCGCCGCGCGGTGACGGTTGTGCCGGCGCGGGTGATGGTCGCATCGCAGCCCATCGCGCCGGCGGTGCAGCACCTCCCCCGGGCGCAGCTTCTGGGCGCGGCGCGCCCGGTAATCGGCCAAGCCCCGCTGCGCCCGACCGTCGCGACACTGGGGGTGACCCCGCATGTGGCGCAGCAGTTGCATATCGTTCCCGCCGGGCGGCCGCTGCCGCTGCGGCCAGTGGCACCCGGCCCGCGCATCGTGGCGCGCCCGGTTGTCCCGCCCCGGGCGCCGGGCGTTGCCCACCCGCCGCCGCCGCGGCCGGCGTTGCGCCCGGTTCTGCCTGCGCCGAAGCTGGCGCCGATCTATCATCCGCCGGTTCCGGTCGCGCCCAAGTCGGTTCCGCTGGTGAAGCCGGCGCCGCTGCCGGGGGTGCCGAAGCCGGCGCCCTATCATCCGCCGGTTCCGGTCGCGCCCAAGCCCGCGCCGATCTATCATCCGCCGGCCCCGGTCGCGCCCAAGCCCGCGCCGGTCTATCACCCGCCGGCTCCCGCTTATCACCCGCCGGCTCCGGTCTATCACCCGCCGGCACCCGCTTATCATCCGCCGGCTCCGGTCTATCATCCGCCGGCACCCGCCTATCACCCGCCGGCTCCGGTCTACCACCCACCGGTCCCTGCCTATCATCCGCCGGCTCCCCATCCGGCGCCGCCGCCCCCGAAGAAGCTGCCGCCGGGGGCGCCCAACCCCTGACCGGGCGGGGCTGCGCTCCCCTCCGGTGGCGCAGCCCCCTCCGCCTTGCCAAGCCAGCCACGCCGCATCACATTCCCGCGCGTGGTGAACCAGACCCCTACCAGCCCGTCCGCCTTGCGCTCCCGCCTTGTTCGCCGGATCGGCGACGGGCTCCTCTTGGTTCCGGCGTTGCTGCTGGTGCTCATCGAGCAGGTCTTCTGGAGGAGTGCGCGCCGTCTTCTCGAAGCCCTCGGGCGCCTGCCCGCCCTGGCGCGGCTGCGCGGGTGGGTCGAGCGGCTGCCGGCCTGGGCAGCGCTGCCGCTGTTTCTCATTCCCGAGTTCTTCGACCATCTCGGCGGGTTCTGGGCGACCATTCTGCTGGTGCGCGGCCATCTCGTCAGCGCCACCATTGTCGCCGTGTTCGTCAAGGGCGGGGCTATCCTGATCGCGGTCGCGATCTACCAGGCCTGTGAGCCGACCTTGCTGCGCGTGCGCTGGTTCGCCCGCCTCCATGGCGCGACTCTGCGGGCGCGGGACTGGCTGATGATCCGTGTTGCCCCGCTGCGTGCCGCCTTGCACGAGGCCTGGCGGCGGTTCCAGGCGCGGCTGCCGATGGGGAGCATCGGCCGAAGGTTCCGCCGTCTCCGCGCCCGCCTTGCCAGCCAGTTTTCCCAGAACCGGAGCTGAGCGCCTCGGGGCGCCGGTCTTACCCCGGCGCCGTCCCACCGGCCTGCTCCCTGGCCCGCGCGCGGAGCACGAATTTCTGGATCTTGCCGGTCGAGGTCTTGGGGATCTCCGTGAACAGGATCCGGCTCGGGCATTTGTAGTGGGCGAGATGCGCCCGGCACCAGGCGATCAGCTCCGCTTCTGTCGCCGCCGCCCCCGCGCGCAGTTCGACGAAGGCACAGGGGGTCTCGCCCCATTTCTCATCGGGTGCTGCGACCACCGCGGCCATCTGCACCGCCGGGTGGGCGTAGAGCGCGTCCTCGACCTCGATCGAGGAGATGTTCTCGCCGCCCGAGATGATGATGTCCTTGGCACGGTCCTTGATTTGCAGATACCCGTCCGGGTGCATCACCGCGAGGTCGCCGGAGTGGAACCAGCCGCCCGCGAAGGCCTTGGCGGTCGCCTCGGGATTCCTGAAATAGCCCTTGGCCACCACGTTGCCGCGGAACATCACCTCGCCGAGCGATTTCCCGTCGCGGGGCACCGGGCGCATGGTGGCGGGGTCCATCACTTCGAGATCGTCGAGCGGGACGTAGCGCACGCCCTGGCGGGCCTTACGGGCCGCCTGCTCCGCCATCGGCAGAGCGTCCCATTCGGCGTGCCAGTCGTTCACCACCGCCGGACCGTAGGTCTCGGTCAGGCCATAGAGATGGGTGACGCGGAAACCCGCGGCGGCCATGGCGGCGAGCACCGTTTCGGGCGGCGGGGCGGCGGCGGTCATGAACTCCACCGGCTGTTCGAGCAACCGCTTCTCGGCCGCCGGTGCGCCGAGCAACGCGCTCATCACGATCGGCGCCCCGCAGAGATGGGTCACCCGATGGGTGGCGAGCGCGGCGTAGATCGCGCCGGCCCGGACCTGGCGCAGGCAGACCTGGGTGCCGGCCATGAGCGGCACTGTCCAGGGAAAGCACCAGCCGTTGCAGTGAAACATCGGCAACGTCCAGAGATAGACCGGGTGCTTGACCATGGAGGCGGTGAAGGCGTTGCCCATGGCGAGCAGCGCGGCGCCGCGATGGTGGTAGACCACGCCCTTGGGGTCGCCGGTGGTGCCGGAGGTGTAGTTGAGGCTGATCGCGTCCCACTCGTCGGCGGGAGGGACGCCGGCGAATGTCGGTTCGCCCTCGGCGAGGAACGCCTCGTAGCCGAGTTCTCCGAGTGGTTCACCGTCGCCGGTGAACGCGGCATCGTCCACCTCGATCACCAGCGGGCGGGTGCGGGCGAGCGCGAGTGCCGCGCGGGCGAGGGGGGCGAATTCGCGATCGACCAGGAGGGCGCGGGATTCGGCATGGTCGAGGATGAAGGCGACGACGCGGGCGTCGAGCCTGGTGTTGATGGCGTTCAGCACTGCGCCCGCGAGCGGCACGCCGTGGTGGGCTTCGATCATTTCCGGGGTGTTGGGCAGCAGCGCCGAGACCGCCTGGCCGCGCCCGATGCCACGTCGGGCGAGGGCGCTGGCGAGCCGTCGGCAGCGGGCGTCAAGTTCGGCATAGCTGCGGCGCAGCGGGCCGTGGATCACCGCGACATGGTCGGGGTGGACGGCGGCGCTGCGGGCGAGGAAGCGGAGGGGAGTGAGGGGCTGGAAATTAGCCGGGGTGCGACCGAGATGAAGATCGAACGGCGAGTTGTCCATGGCGATTCCTCGGGATGTGGACCGGACCCGCCGGCGCCCGGCCGCAACATAGGCCGGAAGCGGCGCCGGAGAAATCCGCCATCGCCCGCGCCGTTGATTCAAATCAATGCTGCCCGGCGGCGCGCAGGGCAGAAACGCGATGCGGACGAGGCAGACCATGGAAGGCAATATCGGACCCGGAATTTCAATGCCGCACCCCCCCCTAGCGGCACCGGGTATCGAGCGCGGGACATGGACCCTTTCGGACCTCGACCGCAGGCTGCACGCGGCCCAGGGCAGGCTCACCGCCGGGCTTTCCCTGGCCGCGCTGTGGCTTTCCTTCACCGACTGGGGCATCCACCTCGCCAATTCTCCCTACCGGCGCGCCGATCTCGCCCGCCTCGCGGCCGAGCAGTGGCACCGGTTCTTCGCCGCCGCGGCGGGGCAGAGCGAAGGTCCGGCGATCGCGCCGCCGCCGGAGGATCATCGGTTTTCGGCGCCGGCTTGGCAGCAGGGCCCGTTTTCCCTGTTCGAACAGGCTTTCCTGCTCGGCCAGGAATGGTGGGGTTGGGCGACGACCGGTCTGCCCGGCGTCTCGCGCAGCCATGAACGCATCGTCGCCTTCACCGTCCGCCAGATGCTCGACATGCTCTCGCCCTCCAACGTGCCGTGGCTCAACCCTGAGGTGATCGAGGCCACGGTGGAGAGCGGCGGGGCCAATCTGCGCGAGGGGCTCGCCAACCTCGCCACCGATCTGCGCCAGGGGTTGACCGGGCGGGGCGCGGATGGCGGCTTCCGGGTCGGGCGTGATCTCGCCGTCACGCCGGGCAAGGTCGTCCTGCGCAACGAGTTGATGGAGCTGATCCAGTACGCCCCGGCGACGGCCGCGGTGCGGCCCGAGCCGGTGCTGATCGTGCCCGCCTGGATCATGAAATACTACATTCTCGACCTCTCGCCGCGGAACTCGCTGATCGCCTGGCTGGTCGCGCAGGGGTTCACCGTCTTCTGCATCTCCTGGCGCAACCCCGGGTCGGAGATGGCGCAGACCACGCTCGACGACTATCGCCGCCTCGGTGTGCTGGCCGCGGTCGATGCGGTGGAGCGGATCACCGGCGCTGCGCGCATCCACGCCTGCGGCTACTGTCTCGGCGGGACGCTGCTCGCCATCGCCGCCGCTGCCATGGCGCGCGACGGTGATGGCAGGCTCGCGACCATCTCCCTGCTCGCCGCCCAGACCGATTTCTCGGAGGCGGGCGAGTTGCAGCTCTTCATCAACGAGAGCCAGCTCGCGTTTCTCGATGACGTCATGTGGGCGCAGGGCTATCTCGGCAGCCGCCAGATGGCCGGCGCCTTCGAGTTGCTGCGCTCGAACGATCTCGTCTGGTCGCGCGCGGTGAAGAGCTATCTTCTTGGCCAGCGCGAGCACCCGAGCGATCTGATGGCGTGGAACGCGGACGCCACCCGCATGCCTTGGCGCATGCACGCCGAATATCTGCGCCGCCTCTTCCTTGGCAACGACCTCGCCGAGGGCCGCTTTCCGGTGGACGGCCGGCCGGTGGCCGTGGGCGATATGCGGGGGCCGTTCTTTGTCGTCGGCACAGAGACCGATCATGTCGCCCCTTGGCGCTCGGTCTTCAAGCTGCACCTGCTCAACGACAACGACCTGACGTTCGTGCTCACCTCCGGAGGGCATAACGCCGGTATCGTCTCCGAACCGGGCCACCCGCACCGGCATTACCGCCGCCACACCCGCCGCCATGGCGACCCCTACGAGGCGCCCATGCTCTGGCAGCATCGCGCCGAGGTGCGGGAAGGGTCCTGGTGGCCGGAATGGGCGGGCTGGCTGGCCGAACGCTCCGGCCCGCCCGCCAAGCCGCCGGCGATGGGCGCGCCCGCGAGCGGACTGCCCACGCTCGGGCCGGCGCCCGGCTCCTACGTTTTCGAGACCTGAAAGCTCCGCCTCACCCTCCAACCTTGCGCAGGAACGCTTCGCCTTCTCGCAAGTGCCCCGAGGCGAGGAGATCGGCGATCAGTCCGCTTTCCCCGGGTGGTACGAAGGCGCGGATCGCTTGGCAGCCGCTGGCGCGCGCGATCTCCGCGAGCGCTTCCTCGAGCGCGTGGAAGACCGGCCCGCATCCCAGCGGGTCGAGGGCTGCGAAGTGGCTGGCGACGATCATGTCCCCGAGGCTGGGGTCGGCGATGCGGTGATAGCAGAGCAATCCGCAGGGAAAACGTCGTGCTGGCCGGGAGGCGGTCAGTATCCCGAGGCGTCCGGCCTGGCGCGGGCTGGCGGCGCGGCGAACGAACCGACGCCAGGCGCGCAGGTCGAGCCCCGGCACCGCTTCGCGCATCAGCGGATAGGCTGCCCCGGCGGCCACCACCGCAAGCGGGGTAACCACGAATTCCGCAGCAGGGTCGTGTGGCGCGAGCATGCGGGGGAAATCTATCGTCGTGGGCGAAGCGCGACCTTGATCCATGTCAAGACCGCATGGCACCGGCCCGCCGCGCCCGGCGCGTTTTCGGCCAACGCTCTTTCCTCACGGTGGGATCGCGAGTAGCGTTGGTTCACCCCCCGGGGGAGTCCCGGCCCGCCCGGGGGTGTTTGGAGAGCGGAACCCGTGCATCTGCGTCCGACGCCACGGTTGATGGTCGTCACTCCCGGCAACGCGGCGGAGCCGTGCCGGGGCTGCGACGCGCGGGCGCTGAGCGTATGCAGCGTCATCGAGGACAAGGATCTCTGCCGTCTCGCTTCGCTGACCCATGTCGAGGCGGTCGAGCCGGGGCGCGAGTTCATCACCGAGGGTGACCCGGCCGACGATTTCTTCAATATCACCGCGGGCACCGCCAAGCTCTTCAAGATGCTGGCGGACGGGCGGCGACAGATTACGGGTTTCGCGCAGATCGGCCATTTTCTGGGACTCGCCGCCCGCAACCGCTATTCCTTCAGCGCCGAGGCAGTGGACCGGGTGCGGCTCTGCCGGTTCTCCCGGCCACGCCTGCGCCGGCTGCTCGACGACTACCCGGCGATGGAGCGCCGCCTGCTCGATGTCGCCTCCAACGAGCTCGTTGCCGCCCAGGAACAGATGCTGCTGCTCGGACGGAAGACCGCGGTCGAGCGCGTGGCCTCCTTCCTGCTCGGCCAGATGGCCCATGGTGGCCTGCGTGGCGGCTCGCCTCGCGTCATCCATCTCGCCATGGGGCGGGAAGACATCGCGGATTATCTCGGGCTTACCATCGAGACCGTCAGCCGTTCTTTCACCCGCTTGACAGGTGACGGCGCCATCGTGCGGCATGAGGCGGCGAATATCGAGATCCTCAGCCTCGACCGGCTGCGCTCGCTCGCCGGCGAGGGGGGCTGAAGCGGACATTCCCGACGCGGCCGCGGCGGAGCCGCTGATACCGGCATCGTGCTGCGCGCGGGGCAGTCATTTCCATCAGAAGGAGAACACGAGATGGCACTCAAGGGCAGAGTGGCGCTGGTCACCGGGTCGACCAGCGGGATCGGCCTCGGCATCGCCCGCGCGCTGGCCGCCGAAGGCGCGGACATCGTGCTGAACGGTTTTGGCGATCCTGCCGCGATCGAGCAGGTGCGGGCGGGCCTCGCGGCCGAGTTTCCGGTCCGGGTAGGCTACGACGGGGCGGACATGAGCAAGGCGGCTGACATCCGCCGCATGATCGCGGAGACCGAGACCAAGTATGGCAGCCTCGACATCCTGGTCAACAACGCCGGTATCCAGTTCACCGCCAATATCGAGGACTTCCCGAGCGAGAAGTGGGACGCGATCATCGCCATCAATCTTTCCGCCGCCTTCCACGCCACCGCCGCCGCGGTGCCGGGCATGAAGAAGCGCGGGTTCGGGCGGATCATCAACACCGCCTCCGCCCACGGGCTGGTAGCGAGTGTGCAGAAGGCCGCCTATGTGGCGGCCAAGCATGGCCTCGTCGGCCTCACCAAGGTAACCGCCATCGAGACTGCCAATTTCGGCATCACCGCCAACGCCATCTGCCCGGGCTGGGTGCTCACGCCGCTGGTCCAGAAGCAGCTCGAGGACCGCGCAGCGCACGACGGCACGTCGGTCGACGCCGAGAAGAAGGCGATGCTGGCCGAGACCCAGCCGATGCACCAGTTCTCGTCCCCCGAGGAGATCGGCGCGCTCGCGGTGTTCCTGTGTTCGGACGCGGCCAGGACGATCACCGGCGCACCGCTTTCGATCGACGGCGGCTGGGTGGCGCATTGAGTGCACCTGCGTCAGGGCGCTGCGCCAGAGTGATGAAATTGCTGGCGCTTTTGACAATGGTGCGGTTCCCTTCCGGCTGAATCCGCTCTAACTGGACCGGCCCGGAGCCAACGTCGCGCGGCCGGATGGGGAGGTGGGTTCGTGAGCATCGTTGTCACCGGCGCCGCCGGGTTCATCGGCTATCACGTGGCCATGGCGCTGCTCGACCGCGGCGAGGAGGTGATCGGCGTCGACGTCGTCAATAGCTATTACGACGTGGCGCTGAAGGAGGCGCGGCTGGCCCGACTCACGCCACGCCGCGGATTCCGCTTCGCCCGGCTGGATCTCGCCGACCGCGAGGCCTTCCCTGCGCTGGCTGCGGCCAACCCGGAAGTGACCACGCTGATCCATCTCGCAGCCCAAGCCGGGGTGCGCTACTCGATGGTCGATCCCCACGCCTATGTCACCTCGAACGTCATGGGCCATCTGGTGGTGCTGGAGGCGGCGCGGCGGATGAAGGGGCTGCGCCATCTCGTCTATGCCAGTTCCTCCTCGGTCTACGGCGGCAGCGAATCGCTTCCCTTCGGCGAGCGGGACCGCGCCGACACGCCGCTTTCGCTCTACGCCGCGACCAAGCGCGCCGATGAACTCTTCGCCCACGCCTACGCCCATCTGTTCGGGTTGCCGCAGACCGGACTGCGCTTCTTCACGGTCTACGGGCCCTGGGGGCGGCCGGACATGGCCTATTACAGCTTCGCCGAGGCGATCCTGTCGGGGCGGCCGATCACCGTGTACGATGGGGGGAAGGTGCGGCGGGATTTCACCTTCATCGAGGATGCGGTGCAGGCGGTGCTCGCACTCGCGGCGTTGCCACCTGCGGGCCCGCCGCGGGTCGTCAACATCGGCAATCACCGCAGCGAGCCGGTGTCGGCGCTGATTGCATTGCTCGAGGCGGAGCTTGGCCGGCGGGCGGTGATTGTCGATACTCCGCGCCCCGCAGCTGACGTGGCGGAGACCTGTGCCGACGTGGAGCGGCTGCGCGGGCTGGTCGGGTTTTCTCCGGAGACCCCGCTCGATCGGGGAATCGCCCGCTTCGCTGCCTGGTTCCGCGAGTGGCACATGGCCGGTGGCGGGAGCGGCGACGCGCGCCGAGACGGGGGGGTTGACGCGCCCCGTCGAGGCGCTTAAACCCCCGGTCGCCCCGGAGGAGTTCCGCTTGCGGAAATCCTCGGGCTCTGGTACCTTCTTCGGCTCGGCGGCCCCGCCCGGATTCGGGAGAGAGGGTTTTGTTCTTTTTCTTTGTGAATCTGTTGTGTGAGAGATTGATGGAGAGGAAGGGGTATGTCGGTGGCGTTTCTTTACTTAGGGCTGTGAGGTCTTGGGGTGGGGGGTGCTATTGATATGCTCTGGTGGAGTATGTTGA
>DAHWFB010000090.1 GCA_027326105.1 Acetobacteraceae bacterium | reverse complement strand
GGCGAGCCGCGCCGGCGCCCGCGCCCCGGCGACCCCCGCCGCCGCTACCAGCAGCACCACGAGCCCGCCGCGCAGCGCCCGGCGGTCACGGACGGCGAGCCCGGGATGGGGCCAGCCGGCACGCAGCCGCCCGAGCCCGGCCAGCACGCGGTCCCGCTGCGCGCGCCACAGGATCGCCGCCGGCTCGTCGGTGCCCGCCGGACGGTCGGCGAGGAAGGCGAGCGGCCGATGGGCCAGGCCCGAAGCGCGCTCGATCCGCCGGTCGAGCAGCGCCGCATCGGGCCCGCGCCAGCCCCCAGGCCCGCGCCAGGGTCCGCGCCAGAGCCCGCGCCAGAGCGCGACGCCGAACGCGGAGCCGAAGCCGGCCAGCACCGCGTCATGGGCGAGCGCGGGAAGCGGCGCCAGCAGGCCGAACAGGGCGAGCGCCACGAACAGCCCTCCGATGCCCGCCGCCGGCCACAGCGCCGGCCACAACCGCTCGAACAGGAGTGCCCCGCGCGCGCGGGCGCGCAGCCGGCGCAGCCGCCGGGCCAGCGGATCGGCGACGCCGTTCCCCCGACCGCTCCCCTGCACGCTCACCGCACGCTCACCGCACGCTCAGCCGAACCATTCCGGCACCCGCTCCCCGGCCCATAGCGCCTCCTCCGGCTGGCGCGCCCGCACCAGCGCGAAGCGCCCCCGCTCGATCATCACAACTGGGAGGAGCGGGCGCGAATTGTAGGTCGAACTCATCACCGCCCCGTAGGCACCGGCATCAAGAATGGCGACCAGCGCCCCGGGGCCGAGCGGCGGCAGCATCCGCCCCACCGCGAACCGGTCCGCCGATTCGCACACCGGCCCGACCACATCCACCGGGCCAGCCGGCCCCCGCGCGGGCGCGACCGGCAGCATCGCGTGCCACGCCTCATAGAGCGCGGGGCGGAGCAGATCGTTCATCGCCGCATCGAGCACCACGAACCGCCGCCCCGGGGTCTCCTTCACCAGCACGACGGCGGCGAGCAGCACCCCGGCGGGGCCGACCAGCCAGCGGCCCGGCTCGGTCTTGAGCCGCACCCCGAGCCCGCCGAGCGTGGCGGCGATCGCCCCGGCATAGGCATCGACCCCCACCACCGCCTCGCCGCGATAGGAAATCCCCAGCCCGCCACCGAAATCCACCGTATCGAGCGCCAATCCCCGCCCCCGCAGCGCCCGCGCGAGGTCCGCGATCCTGGTGCAGGCGGCGCGAAAGGCGGCGAGATCGGTGATCTGGCTGCCGATGTGGAAGGCGAGCCCGCGCAGCGTGATCCCCTCCAGCCGGGCCGCGCGCGCATAGACGGTTTCGGCTTCGGCGAGGGCGATGCCGAACTTGTTTTCCGCCCGCCCGGTGGTGATCTTGGCGTGCGTCGCGGCATCGACGTCGGGGTTGACGCGCAGCACCACCGGCGCCGGCCGCCCCGCCGCGCGCGCCCGCGCCGCCAGCATCTCGAGCTCCTCGGCGCTTTCGACGTTGATCTGCCCGACCCCTTCGGCGAGCGCGCGATCGAGCTCCGCCACCGTCTTGCCGACGCCGGAGAACACGATATCGGTCGCGGCCATGCCGGCGGCGCGGGCGCGGGCAAGTTCGCCTCCGCTCACCACGTCCGCCCCCAGCCCTTCGGCCGCGAACAGGCGCAGCACCGCCTGGTGGTCGTTCGCCTTCACCGCGAAATGGATGTCCGGCGCCAGGCCGCAGGCGGCGAACGCGGCGCGGAAGGCGCGCGCCCGGGCGCGCATGGTGCCGGCGCCATAGACCCAGGCCGGGGTGCCGAAGCTGCGCGCGATGGCGGCGAGCGGCACGTCTTCGAGGGTGAGGCCCGCGACCGGGTCGATGCCGAGATGGGGGCGGGTGGCGCGCAGCTCGGCAGGATCGGGCTCGGGCACGGAAACCATCGCGTCCATGCTCAATCCGTCGGGTAGGTGCGCGGATAGGTGACCTGCGCCGGCGGCCCGGGCGGCTGCGGCGCGCCGCGGCGTCCACAGGCGGCGAGCGCGAGCAGGCCGAGCAGCGCGGCGGCGAGCAGCACCGGCCTCATCGCCCCCCCTCCCCCGCGAGCCGCTCCCGCCAGATGGCGGCCCGGGCCGCGACCAGCGCCGGCGCGGTGCCGCCCTCGCTCCGGCGCGAGGCGAGCGAGGCGGCCACGCTCAGCACCTCGAACACCGCCGCGGTGATTTGCGGTTCCACCTCCTGCATGGCGGCGAGCGGCAGGGCGGCGAGATCGCAGCCCCGCGCCTCCGCCGCGGCGACGATCCGCCCGGTGACGTGATGGGCGCTGCGGAAGGGCAGCCCGAGCACCCGCACCAGCCAGTCCGCGAGATCGGTCGCGGTGGCGTAGCCGGCCCCCGCCATCGCCGCCATGCGCGCCCGGTCGGGGCGGAGATCGCGCGCCATCCCGGCCATCGCGGCGAGCGCGAGCGCGGCGGCGGCGGCGGCGTCGAACACCGGCTCCTTGTCCTCCTGCATGTCCTTGCCGTAGGCGAGCGGCAGAGCCTTCATCACCGTGAGCAGCGCCACCAGCGCGCCGGTGATGCGCCCGCTCTTCGCCCGCACCAGTTCGGCGGCATCGGGGTTGCGCTTCTGCGGCATGATCGAGCTGCCGGTGGTGAAGGCGTCGGAGAGCCGGAGGAAGCCGAAGGCGGGGCTCGTCCACAGCACGATCTCCTCGGCGAAGCGGGAGAGGTGGGATGCGAGCAGCGCCAGCGCGGCCAGGAACTCGAGCGCGAAGTCCCGGTCGGAGACGGCGTCGAGCGAGTTGGCCGCCGGCCGGTCGAAGCCGAGCGCGCGCGCCGTCATCGCGCGGTCGATCGGGAAGGAGGTGCCGGCCAGCGCCGCGGCGCCGAGCGGACATTCGTTCAGCCGCCGCCGGCAGTCGGCCAGGCGGCCGCGGTCGCGGGCGATCATTTCGACATAGGCCAGCAGATGATGGCCGAGGGTGACCGGTTGGGCGGGCTGGAGGTGGGTCAATCCGGGCATCGGGTCCGCCGCGTGCTCGGCCGCTCGGTCGGCGAGTGCCGCCATCAGCTCCCGCGCCTGGGCGTCGAGCCCGTCGATCGCATCGCGCACCCAGAGGCGGAAATCGGTCGCCACCTGGTCGTTGCGGCTGCGCGCGGTGTGCAGCCGCTTGCCGGCCTCGCCGACGCGCTCGGCCAGCCGGGCCTCGATGTTCATGTGGATGTCCTCGAGCGCGGGATCGAAGACGAAGCGGCCGTCGGCGATCTCGGCGGCGATCGCGTCGAGCCCGCCGGCGATCGCCTGCTCATCCTCGCGCGCGATGATGCCGCAGTGGGCGAGCATGGCGGCGTGCGCCCGGGAGCCCGCGATGTCCTGGCGCCAGAGTTGCCGATCGAAGCCGATGGAGGCATTAATCGCGGCCATCACCCGGTCGGGAGCGGCGGAAAACCGCCCGCCCCATTGCGGGTTGGCACCGGAGGCGGAAGCGTTCGGCATGTCGTTGCGAGGAATGGAATTGCTCATGACCAGGATCTTGCGCCGCAGGCTGCTCGGGAGCGGTTTGGCGCTCGCCGCGGGGGCGACGGTAGCCGGCGGGTGGCTCGCTGGCAAACGCGCCGCCGGAGCCAACCTGGGCGGTTTGCGGCCGTTGACGCCGCCCGTCGTGCTGCCCGAGGCCACCTTCGCGGCCGCCAACGGGCGGCTGCTGCGGCTCGCGGATTTCCGCGGCCACCCGCTGGTGCTCAACGTCTGGGCGACCTGGTGCGCCCCCTGTATTGCCGAGATGCCGGCGCTCGACGCCATGGCGCGGGAACTCCGCCCCGAGGGCATCGCGGTGATCCCGGTCGCGCTGGATTTCGGTGGCGTCAAGGCGGTGCGCGCCTTCTACCGCGCCCACCACATCCGCTCCCTGCCGATCTATGCCGCCCCCGGCGGCCGGCTGCTCGATGCCTGGAACATCGGCGGCATCCCGGTCACCTGGCTGATCGACCGTGAAGGCCGCGCCATCGCCCGCGCCGACGGCGCCCAGCCCTGGCTGCGCGCCTCGCGCATCGGCATGGTCCGCCGCCTGCTCGGTGCCAAGGCGGCCTGAACGGCGGTTCAGGCCACCGCGAATTCGGGCGGGCGGCCGGCGAGCACGGCGTCGATCCCGTCCAGCGCGCGGAACCCCATGGCGTCGCGCGTCTCGGCGGTCGCGCTGCCGAGATGGGGCAGCAGCACCACGTTCTCCAGGCCGAGATAGCCGGGAAACACCACCGGCTCGCCGTCGTACACATCGAGCCCGGCGGCGGCGAGATGCCCCGAGGCGAGGGCGGCGGCGAGGGCGGCGTCCTCGACGCTGGTTCCCCGCCCGGTGTTGACCACGACCGCCCCGCGCGGCAGCCGCGCGATCCGCGCCGCGTTCAGCCACTGCCGCGTCCCCGCGCCGCCCGGCGCGTTGAGCGAGAGAAACTCGCTCGCGGCCAGGAAGGTATCCTCGTCCTCGTGAAAGATCGCGCCCGCTGCGAGCGCGGCCGGGAGGCGCGATCGGTTGCGGTAGTGGATCTCCATCCCGAAGCCGCGCGCCATGGCGGCGAGTTCGCGCCCGATCCTGCCCATGCCGAGAATGCCGAGCCGGCGGCCCGACACGCCGCGCCCGACCAGCTGGGTCGGCGCCCAGCCGCTCCAGCGCCCCGCCCGCACCAGCCGCTCGCCCTCGCCGGCGCGGCGGGCGGCGGCGAGCAGCAGCAGCATGGCGATCTCCGCGGTGGCGACGGAGAGCACGTCGGGGGTGTTGCAGACCGCCAGACCGCGGGCCGCGGCGGCGGCGAGGTCGATATGGTCGGTCCCGACGCTGAAGGTCGCGATCACCCGCAGGCTCGCGGGCAGCGCCGCGATCAGCGCCGCGTCCAGCCGGTCGGCCGGGCAGCAGAGGATCGCCGCCGCGCCCTCCGCACCGGCCAGGATCTCCGCCGCGGCGAGCTTGCGGTCGGCCGGGTTCAGCCGCGCCGCATAGTCGCGCGCCGCGCGCGCCTCCACCGCCGCCGGCAGCCGGCGGGTGACGAACAGGACCGGCCGGTCCCCGCTCATGGCCGCCACAGCGCGTCCGGCGCCTCCCGCCCGGCGAGCACCGCATCGATATTGTCGAGCGCGCGCATGCCCATGGCGTCGCGGGTCTCGCGCGTCGCACTCCCCATGTGGGGGGCGAGAAAGACGTTGGGCAGCGCTGCGAAGCGCAGATCGAACGCCGGCTCGCCCTGGAACACGTCGAGCCCGGCGGCGAACAGATGCCCCGAGCCCAGCGCCTCGAGCAGCGCCTGCTCGTCCACCAGGCTGCCGCGCGCGACATTGACCAGCACCGAACCGGGCTTCATCCGCGCGAGCACCGCGCGATCGACGATCTTCTCGGTGCCCGGCCCGCCGGGCGCGTGGACGGCGAGGATGTCGCAGCGTTCGGCGAGCTCGCCGAGGCTCGCGCACCAGCCCGCGCCCTGCTCGCGCTCCGGCGGCAGGCGGTTGCGGTTGTGATAGAGGATGGGCATGCCGAAGCCGCGCGCCCGCGCCGCCACCGCCCGGCCGATGCGGCCCATGCCGAGGATGCCGAGCGTGCGCCCCGAAACCCGCAGCCCGAGCAGATCGTCGAGCAGGAACTTCTGCCGCCAGCCCGCGCGCATGATCGCCTCGTATTCATGGGCGCGGCGGCAGGCGGCGAGGATCAGGAGCAGGGTGAAGTCGGCCACGCATTCGTCGAGCACGTCCGGCGTGTTGCTCACCGCCAGCCGGTGGGTGCGGGCGGCGGCGACGTCGATATGGTCGAAGCCGACGCCGATCGAGGCGGCGATGCGCAGATGCGCCGGCAGGCGGGCGACGGTCTCGCGCGCGAGCGGCGTCGAGGACCCGAACAGCAGCGCATCCGCCCGGTGGGTGGTGACCACGCCGAGCAGCGCGGCCGCGTCCATGCCCTCGCCTTCGGAGAGCACCGCCTCGAATCCCGCCCGCGCGCGCGCCGCCACCGCTTCCGTGACGCGCTGCGCCACCACCAGCCTCGGTTTCATCCCCGCCCTCCCCTCCGTCCGCCCGCCAGGATGGCCGAGAGCGGAGGGTTGCGGAAGGGGCGCGGCGCGGGGCCGTCCGGGCCGGATAAATTCTTCGTGCGGGTGGCCCACGGGCGCCGACACGTCGTATGCATCAGGGGACGTTCCGAGCGGCGCAGATGCCGCCCGATCTCGGCGGGCAAGGGGGGAATATGCCAATCATCAACCGGCACGGCTGGGCGCTTCCGGAGAGTGCGGTCACCCCGGCGGGGTTCTCGCTCGGCCGGCGGCGGCTGCTGGAAGGCGCTCTCGGCGGGGCGGTCGGCGGCGGGCTGCTCTCCGGCGCGGCGTCGGCCGACGTCCCCGCCCAGAACGCGCTCCGCTTCGACCCCGGCCGCCCGGTCACCCCGGAGAAGACCGTCTTCACCTACAACAACTATTACGAGTTCGGCAGCCAGAAGAGCATCTGGCGGGCGGCGCAGCGGCTGCGCCTGAGCCCCTGGAGCCTGACCATCGACGGGCTGGTGAAGAAGCCGCTCACCATCGCCCTGCCGGATCTGATCCGGCGCATGCCGATCGAGCAGAGGATCTATCGCCACCGCTGCGTCGAGGCCTGGGCGATGACGGTGCCCTGGCAGGGATTCGCGCTCTCCGCCCTGGTCAAGCTCGCCGAGCCGCTCGGTTCGGCCAAATTTCTCGCCTTCACCACGGTGGAACAGAAGGACACCATGCCCGGCCTGGTCGAGAGCTGGTACCCCTGGCCCTATCGCGAGGGGGTGACGATGGCGGAAGCGACCAACGAGCTTGCCTTCCTGGCCACCGGCCTCTACGGGATGCCGCTCAAGCCCCAGAACGGCGGACCGATCCGCCTCGTGCTGCCCTGGAAATACGGCTTCAAGTCGGCGAAGAGCCTGATCCGCATCTCGTTCGTGGAAAAGCAGCCGCCCACCTTCTGGTCCTTCATCGCGCCCAACGAATACGGGTTCTGGGCCAACGTGAACCCGGCCGTGCCCCATCCGCGCTGGAGCCAGGCCTATGAGCGGCTGATCGGCACCAACCAGCGGGTTCCCACCCGCATCTATAACGGCTATGGAAAGTGGGTGGCCCCGCTGTACGCGGGCATGCCCAAGTCGATCTGGCTCTACCGGTAACGACGATGCGAAGGTGATGGCGATACGGGTGTTGATCATCCTGGCGGCGGTGTTCCTGGTCGGCGCATTCGCGATCGCGGTGCTCGCACCTCCCGGCGCACCGCTCGGCCTGCTGCTCTACCGGTTCGACCGCGGGCTGCTCAACATGGCGCAGGCGGGCGTGCAGCGCCATCTCGCCCCCTGGATCTGGGATCGCCTGATCGTGCCGGTCCTGGTGCGCCCGGCCTGGCTGGTGCCCGCCTGCCTCGGCGTGATCTTCGCCGGCGGCGCGCTCACGCTGGCGGGCAGCCGCTCCTCACGGGCACCGCGCCGGCGCGGTTGAGCGCCGCCGCCCGCCGCAGCCGCACCTCAGCCGCAGTCGCAACCGGGGGTGGGGCCGCTCGCGCCGCGCACCACGTGATGGTCGATCCATTCCGCCACCAGCCGCCGGGCCTCTTCGATCGAAGCCTCGGGATGGTGGATGCGATAGAGGGTGGTGCAGGCGCGGAACGCCTCGGGGTCGGCGGTGCCGTGGCCGCGGAGGTCCCGATAGGCGGTCACCACCGCTCGCTCGCAGCGCCGGGCGATCCCGTTGACCTCGCGCACCATGGCCGCCACTCCTTCGCCGCCGCACCGGCGACGGCTCTCTTCTCTCTACCCGCCGCGCCGCCCGCGAAGCAAGCCGCCATGGACAGAACGGCATCGAGGCCATAGGTAACCCGGGTTCCATTGCGAGAGGGAAGCACGATGGCGGTTCCGCAGACGAGCGACTGGGACCGGGACGCGGCACTCGCCACCGCCCGCATCCTGCTCGAGATCGACGCCATCAACTTCCGCCCCGAAGAACCCTACACGCTGACCTCGGGCTGGAAGTCCCCGGTCTACATCGACTGCCGGCGCATCATCTATTTCCCGCGGGCGCGGGCGCGGATCAGCGAACTCGCGGTCGCCAAGGTGATGCGCCACGTCGGCTGCGAAACCATCGAGGTGGTGGCGGGCGGCGAGACCGCGGGCATCCCCTTCGCCGCCTGGATCGCCGATCGCATGCATCTGCCCATGGCCTATGTCCGCAAGCAGGCCAAGGGGTTCGGCCGCAACGCGCTGATCGAGGGCGACGTGCCGGAAGGCAGGCGCACCCTGCTGGTCGAGGATCTGACGACCGACGGGCAATCCAAGATCCGCTTCGCCACCGCGCTGCGGGAGGCCGGGGCGCTGGTCGATCATGCCTTCGTGGTCTTCTTCTACGGCGTCTTCCCCGGCAGCTTCGAGACCCTGGCGGCGATGAACATCACCCTCCTCCATCTCTGCACCTGGTGGGACGTGCTGGAGGCCTGCCGCGACCGGCCCTATTTCTCCGACAGCGCGGCCGCCGAGGTGCGGCGGTTCCTCGAAAACCCGATGGGCTGGTCCGCCGCCCACGGCGGCATCGCTTCCGCGGCAGAGGCCGCCGCACGCAAGACCGCGGGCTGATGCGCGGCGACACGCTCGTGGTCTTCGCCCGCGCTCCACGGCTCGGCGCGGTCAAGCGCAGGCTCGCCCGCGAGATCGGTCCCTGGGCGGCGCTGCGCTTCTATCGCGCCTGTCTCGCCGGCCTGCTGCGCGCCCTGCGCGGCGGACGGCCCTGGCGGTCCCTGCTCGCGCTCACCCCCGGGCGCGCCCGCTTCGCCGCGCCACGAGGGTTCACGCGCGTGAGCCAGGGCGGCGGCGATCTCGGCGCGCGCATGGCACGCGCCTTCGCCGCCCGCCCGCGCCGGCGCCTCGTGCTGATCGGCAGCGACATCCCCGGCGTCGGCGCGGCCGAGGTGCGCGCGGCCTTCCGCGCGCTCGGGCGGGCACCGGCGGTATTCGGCCCGGCGCTCGACGGCGGCTACTGGCTGGTGGGCATGGGCGCGCGCCGGCCGCGGCGGCCGTTCGCCGGCGTGCGCTGGTCGGGCCCGCGGGCGCTGGCCGACACGCTGGCCAATTTCCCTCCCCGCCGGGTGGTGCTCCTGCCGCCGCGGCGGGACATCGACACCCTGGCCGATCTCGCGGCCATCACCCGATGAGCGTGCCGGCCCGGCTGCGCCGGCCGCGGTCCGGGGCAGAACCGCGGCCGGGAACCCTCTTCGCCGCCGGCGCCACGCTGCTGGCAACGGCGCGCTCCCGCCTGGTCCGCCCGAAGCCGGTCTAGAGCATCATCCGATCAGATGGAAACATCTGATCGGATGATGCTCGTTTCATCAAATGGACAGAGCAGTTTCCGATCCAATTGGATCGGAAACTGCTCTATGGCGCGCCGGCCGAACGCTTCCTCGCCGCGATGGAGCGCGGGCGGTAGCGGGCGGCGGCGGTTTTTTTCGCCTCCGCACCGGAGCCGGCGAGCAGGGGCGCGAGAAAGCGGCCGGTATGGCTCTCCGCCACCGTCACGATCGCTTCCGGCGGCCCGGCGGCGACGATCCGTCCGCCGCCGTCGCCGCCCTCCGGGCCGAGATCGAGGATCCAGTCGGCGGTCTTGATCACTTCGAGATTGTGCTCGATCACCAGCACCGTATTGCCCTGATCGACGAACTCGTGGAGCACGCCGAGCAGGTGGCGGACATCCTCGAAATGCAGCCCCGTGGTCGGCTCGTCGAGCACGTAGAGGGTGCGCCCGGTGGCGCGGCGGGCGAGCTCCTTGGCCAGCTTGATGCGCTGCGCCTCGCCGCCCGAAAGCGTCGTCGCCTGCTGGCCGAGCCGGATATAGCCGAGGCCGACGCGCACCAGCACCTTGAGCCGCTCATGGATGCGCGGCACCGCGGCGAAGAACACCAGCGCCTCGTCCACCGTCATCTCCAGGATGTCGGCGATGGATTTGCCGCGGAACAGCACCTCCAGCGTCTCGCGGTTGTAGCGGCGGCCCTTGCACGTGTCGCAGGTCACGAACACGTCGGGCAGGAAGTGCATCTCGATCTTCAGCACCCCGTCGCCCTGGCAGGCCTCGCAGCGCCCGCCCTTGACGTTGAAGCTGAACCGCCCCGCCTTGTAGCCGCGCGCCCGCGATTCGGGGAGCTCGGCGAACCAGTCGCGGATCGGCGCGAAGAGGTCGGTATAGGTCGCGGGGTTGGAGCGCGGGGTGCGCCCGATCGGCGACTGGTCGATCTCGATCACCTTGTCGAGATGTTCCAGCCCCTCGATGGTGGCGAAGGGAGCCGGCGCTTCCGCCGCCCCCATCAGCCGCCGCGCCACCACCTTGTAGAGCGTATCGATCACCAGCGTCGATTTCCCCCCGCCCGAGACGCCGGTCACGCAGGTGAAGGTGGCGAGCGGGATCTCCGCGGTGACGTTCTTGAGATTGTTGCCCCGCGCCCCGGTCAGCCGCAGCAGGCGGCCGGGCTGGGCGGGGCGGCGCAGCAAGGGAACCTCGATGCGCCTGCGTCCCGAAAGATAGTCCCCGGTGAGCGAGCGCGGGTTGGCCGCGACCTCCTCGGGCGTGCCCTCGGCCACCACCTCCCCGCCATGGATGCCCGCCGCCGGCCCCATGTCGATGACATGGTCGGCGTGGCGGATGGCGTCCTCGTCGTGCTCGACCACGATCACCGTGTTGCCGAGCCGCTTCAGCCGTTCGAGGGTGGCGAGCAGGCGGGCATTGTCGCGCTGGTGCAGCCCGATGGAGGGCTCGTCGAGCACATAGAGCACGCCGGTCAGCCCCGAGCCGATCTGGCTGGCGAGGCGGATGCGCTGGCTCTCGCCGCCCGACAGCGTGGCCGAACCGCGGGCGAGGGTCAGATAGTCGAGCCCGACGTCGACGAGAAAGCTCAGCCGGTCGTTGATCTCGCGCAGGATCCGCCGGGCGATCTCCTGGCGCTGGGGGGTGAGCGTGTCCAGCACGGTGGCGAACCACGCCCGCGCGGCGCGGATCGAATCCTCGGACGCCTCGGCGAGGTTGCGCCCGGCGATCTTCACCGCCAGCGCCTCGGGCTTGAGCCTCGCCCCGTGACAGACGGCGCAGGGCTTCTCCGCCTGGTAGCGGGAAAGCTCCTCACGGGTCCAGGCGGAATCGGTCTCCCGGTAGCGGCGCTCGAGATGGGGCAGCACGCCCTCGAAGGGCTTGCGCACGGTATAGGCGCGCACCCCGTCCTGGTAGGAAAATCCCACCTCGGTCTCGCCCGAGCCGTGCAGCACCACCGCGCGGAACGCGGCGGGAAGCTCCTCCCACGGCGTGCGCATGCTCGCCCGGTAGTGCTTGGCGAGGCTCGCCAGGGTCTGCTCGTAGTAGGGGCTCTGGGCGCCCGCCCAGGCGACGACCGCACCCTCGGCGAGCGAGCGCCGCTCGTCGGGCACCACCAGCACGGGGTCGAAGAACGGCTCCACTCCCAGCCCGTCGCAGGCCGGGCAGGCGCCGTGGGGGGAGTTGAAGCTGAACAGGCGCGGCTCGATCTCTTCGATGGTGAAGCCGGAGACCGGGCAGGCGAAGCGCGAGGAGAACACCGTGCGCTCCCCGCTCGTCGCGTCCTCGGCATAGACCACGCCATCGGCGAGCCCGAGCGCGGTCTCGAAACTGTCGGCGAGGCGCGCCGCGAGGTCGGGGCGGACGATGAGGCGGTCCACCACCGCCTCGATCTCGTGCTTGAGCTTGCGGTTGAGCGCCGGCACCGCGCCGATCTCGTAGAGTTTGCCGTCCACCTTGACGCGGGTGAAGCCGCGGCGGGCGAGATCGGCCAGTTCCTTGCGGTATTCGCCCTTGCGGTCGCGCACCACCGGGGCGAGCAGCAGCAGCCGCGTCCCCTCGGGCATCGCGAGCACCCGGTCGACCATCTGGCTCACCGTCTGCGCCTCGATCGGCAGGCCGGTGACCGGCGAATGGGGCACGCCAACCCGCGCCCACAGGAGGCGCATGTAGTCGTGGATCTCGGTCACCGTGCCGACGGTGGAGCGCGGGTTGTGGCTGGTGGTCTTCTGCTCGATCGAGATCGCCGGCGAGAGCCCCTCGATCGCATCGACGTCGGGCTTGCCGGCGAGCTCCAGGAACTGCCGCGCGTAGGCCGACAGGCTCTCGACGTAGCGGCGCTGGCCCTCGGCATAGATGGTATCGAAGGCGAGCGAGGATTTGCCCGAGCCCGAAAGCCCGGTGATGACGGTGAGCCGCTCACGCGGGATCGCCACGTCCACGTTGCGAAGATTGTGCTCGCGCGCCCCGCGCACGTGGATGGAGCCGGTCATCGATCCCTGCGTTCTTGTGCTGTTCCAGAGGATATGGCATCCCCGGGCACGGTTGGGAAGGGTGGTCGCGGCGCGCCGGGCGGTCTATGGTGATCGTTCGTGGCGAGTTTCGGGCGGTGGCACCGGAGGGGGTTTCGATGGCAGGCAGCGTGAACAAGGTCATTCTGGTGGGCAATCTGGGCAAGGACCCGGAGGTGCGGAGCACCCAGTCGGGCATGAAGATCGTCAATCTGACGGTCGCGACCTCCGAGAGCTGGAACGACAAGGCGAGCGGCGAACGCCAGGAACGCACCGAGTGGCACCGCGTCGTCATCATGAACGATCGCCTGTCCGACGTGGCGGAGAAATATCTTCACAAGGGCTCCAAGGTCTATCTCGAAGGCAAGCTCCAGACCCGCAAATGGACCGACCAGTCGGGCCAGGAAAAATACACCACCGAGGTGATGCTCGGGCGGATCGGGGCGGAACTGGTGATGCTCGACCGTCCCGGCGGCGAAGCGGGCGAACGCCCGGCCGCGCGCGCCGCCTCCCCCCGCGCCGCCGCCCCCGCCTGGGACGCCGGCAAGGCCGGGCACGACCTCGACGACGAGGTTCCCTTCTGAGCCTCCGGCCTGAAACCGCCCGACCCGAAAGCCCCCTCCGTTGAGCGACAGACAGGGCGCCCCGCCCGCGCCGCCCCCGCGCGAATCCGTTCCGGTGCTGCTCGAAGACGAGATGCGCCGCTCGTATCTCGACTATGCGATGTCGGTGATCGTCTCGCGCGCCCTGCCGGACGTGCGCGACGGGCTCAAGCCGGTGCACCGGCGCATCCTCTACGCGATGCAGGAATCCGGCTACACCCCGGACAAGCCGTACCGCAAGTCCGCCCGCGTGGTCGGCGACGTGATGGGCAAATACCACCCCCACGGCGACGCGCCGATCTACGACGCCATGGTGCGGATGGCGCAGTCCTTCTCGATGCGGGTGCCGCTGATCGACGGGCAGGGCAATTTCGGCTCGGTGGACGGCGACCCGCCGGCGGCGATGCGCTACACCGAGGCCCGCCTCGCCCGCGCCGCCGCCCATCTGCTCGCCGACATCGACAAGGACACCGTCGATTTCCAGCCCACCTACGACGAGAGCGGCGAGGAGCCGCGGGTACTGCCGGCGAGCTTCCCCAACCTGCTGATCAACGGTGCCAACGGCATCGCGGTCGGCATGGCGACCTCGATCCCGACCCACAATCCCGGCGAGATCATCGACGCGACCCTGGCGCTGATCGCCGAGCCCGATCTCGGCCTCGACGATCTCCTGCGCATCGTGCCCGGGCCGGACTTCCCGACCGGGGGCATCCTGCTCGGCCGCGGCGGCATCCGCAGCGCCTTCGAGACCGGGCGGGGCTCGATCCTGCTGCGCGCCCGCGCCGGCTTCGAGGAACTCCGCCGCGACCGCACCGCCATCGTGGTCTCCGAGATCCCCTACCAGGTCAACAAGGCGAGCCTGCTCGAACGCATCGCGGACCTGGTCCGCGCCAAGCAGATCGAAGGCATCTCCGATCTGCGCGACGAGAGCGACCGTGACGGCCTGCGCATCGTCATCGAGACCAAGCGCGAGGCGACGCCGGAGGTGGTGCTCAACCAGCTGTTCCGCTTCACCCAGTTGCAGGTGAGCGTGAGCGTCAACATGCTCGCCCTCGACGGCGGCCAGCCGCGCCAGATGGGGCTGCGCGAGGCGCTCGCCGCCTTCATCGCCTTCCGCGAGGAGGTGATCCTCCGCCGCAGCCGCTTCTTCCTCGCCCGCGCCCGCGAGCGCGGGCACCTCCTCGTCGGCCTCGCCATCGCGGTGGCCAACATCGACGCGGTGATCCGGCTGATCCGCGAAAGCCCCGACGCCGCCACCGCCCGCGCCGCGCTGATGGCGCGCGACTGGGAGACCGGCGACGTGCTGACGCTGCTCGCGCTGATCGAGGAGCGCGGCAACGCGGTCTCCGAAGCGGGCACCCTGCGGCTGACCGAGGCCCAGGCACGCGGCATCCTCGAACTCCGCCTCCAGCGGCTGACCGGGCTCGAACGCGACAAGATCCAGCAGGAGCTTTCCGAAATCGCCGGCCGGATCCGCGAGCTGCTCGAGATCCTCGACTCCCGCCCCCGCCGGCTGGAGGTGATGCGCGAGGAACTGCTCGCCGTGCGCGCCGAGATCGCCCGCCCGCGCGCGACCGAGATCGGCGACGCGCTGGGCGATGCGGACGACGAAAGCCTGATCGAGCCCGGGCGCATGGTGGTCACGCTGACCCGCGACGGCTTCATCAAGCGCACCGCGCTCGACACCTTCCGCGCCCAGAACCGCGGCGGGCGGGGGCGCAACGCCGCCGCCACCCGGGGCGATGACATCGTCACCCGCAGCTTCCACGCCCACACCCACCAATGGGTGCTGTTCTTCTCCGCCGGCGGCAAGACCTTCCGCGAAAAGGTCTGGCGGCTGCCCGAGGCGGGGCCGACCGCCAAGGGCCGCGCCCTGGTCAACCTGCTGCCCGAACTCGGCGCCGACGCGGTCACCGCGGTCCTGCCGCTGCCGCAGGACGAGAGCCTGTGGGACGGGCTGCACCTGGTCTTCGCCACCGCCAGCGGCGGGGTGCGGCGCAACCGCCTGTCCGACTTCCGCAACGTCCGCGCCAGCGGCCTGATCGCCATGAAGCTCGACGAGGGGGACCGGCTGATCGGCGTCGCCACCTGCCGCGAGGGCGAGGACGTGCTGCTCGCCACCCGCCTCGGCCGCTGCATCCGCTTCCAGATTTCCGACGAATCGCTGCGCGTCTTCTCGGGCCGCGATTCCGCCGGGGTGCGCGGCATCCGCCTCGCCCCGGGCGACGAGGTGATGAGCCTCTCCATCCTCGCCCATGTCGACGCCGGCACCGAGGAGCGGGCCGCCTATCTCAAGCTCGCGGCGGCCCGCCGGCGGGCCGGGACCGAGGACGAGGAGGCCGCCGAATCCGACGAACCGGCCGCGGAAATCACCCTCACCCCCGAGCGCGCGGCGGAACTGGAGGCGGCCGAGGAGATCCTGCTCTCGGTGACCGACGGCGGCTTCGGCAAGCGCTCCTCGGCGTACGAATACCGCGCCAGCGGGCGCGGCGGCCAGGGCATCGGCAACCTCACCCTCACCCCGCGCAACGGCAGCGCGGTGGTCGCGACCTTCCCCGTCCACACCGGCGACCACGTCATGCTGGTGACCGACGCCGGCCGGCTCATCCGCCTGCGCGCCGAGGAGGTGCGCCTCACCGGCCGCGCCGCCATGGGGGTGACCCTGTTCCGGCTGGAGAACGGCGAGCGCGTGACCAGCGTCTTTCCGGTGATCGAGGAGGAGGCCGACCCGGGCGCCGAGTCGCCCCCCGATCCGTCCTCCGATCCGTCCTCCGAGCTTCCGCCCGATCCGGCCACCGAAGGCGGCGATGGCTGAAACCCCGCCCGCCGCGCGCGCCGGGGTCTACCCGGGAACCTTCGATCCGGTCACCAACGGGCACGTGGACATCATCGCCCGCACCGCCCGCATCCTGCCGCGGCTGATCGTCGGGGTCGCGGTCAACGCCGGCAAGCAGCCGCTCTTCTCGCTCGCCGAGCGGGCCGAGATGGTGCGCGCCGAGGCCCACGAGATCGCCGCGCGGACCGGATCGGAGATCGAGGTGCGCGAGTTCTCCTCCCTGCTCATCGGCTTCGCCCGCGAACTCGGCGCCGCGGTCATCATCCGCGGCCTGCGCGCGGTGTCGGACTTCGACTACGAGTTCCAGATGGCGGGGATGAACGCCCGCCTCGCCCCCGAGATCGAGACCCTGTTCCTGATGGCGAGCGAGCGCCACCAGTTCATCTCCTCGCGCTTCGTCAAGGAGGTCGCCCGCCTCGGCGGGGACGTTTCGAGCTTCGTCCCCGCCCGGGTCCACCAGCGCACCCTCGCCCGGCTGCGCGCCGGCCCCGCGGGGCCGGGTGATTCGTTATGATATCGTAACGAAATTGCCGCACCAAAGGTGGCGCTTCCCTCGCGGCTTCGAAGTGGCGGGGGCGCAAGCGGGGGGCCGGCCGGCGGGCAGCGCGAGCGAGGCCGGCCGCGGTGCGCTGATGCCCGCCGCGGACGCCGCCGGTGCAGGAGCGGGCGGTGCGGGGTCGGGCGGCGCGGGGTCCGGCGGGGCGGGATCGGGCGGGGGTCGGGGAGCCGGCGGCGGGTCGAGGCCGAGCATGCGGCAGAGCGGGCGGATGGTGCGGCGCAGGCCGGGCGAGGCG
>DAHWFB010000085.1 GCA_027326105.1 Acetobacteraceae bacterium | reverse complement strand
GCGCCATATTGAACCGCGCCCCACCCCGCCCGCAGCCCTGCCCGCGGCCCTGGGCGCCACGCCCGCCGCGCCGCCGGCCCCATCCGCACCCCGGCGTCCCATGGTCCCCCTGCGTCCCTGGGCAAAGTTACCGCGCCGGGCCGGCTGGCTGCCCCGCTTCGTCCCCGCCGCCGCCCCCGGCGCCAGCCAGTTGCAATATCTCCTCGCCGATCCCGCAATGGCCGCCCTGCTCGCCGCCTCCCCCGGCCTGCGCCGCACGCTCCGCCCGCTCTGCCGCATGCTCGGCCTGCCCCCGCCCGCCAACCCCCAACCACCGCCCCAGCCACCCCCGGAATCACTCTCGGAACCACCCCCCGAGCCGGCCCGCCATCCACCGCCGGCGCAGACACCGCCCGCCGGGGCGCAAACGGGGGCGGGCGGGGTTGGCGGGGGGCGCGGGCGGGCCATATCGCGGGAGGGGCCGCGGTGGGCGCGGCTTCGCCAACTGAAGGGGGATCGCCTTGGCAACCATGCTCCATAGCCGGCTCGGCCGGCTGGCCTTCGCTGCACTGACCGTCTCGGCCATCACGCTCGGCGCCGGCGCGGCGCAGGCGGCGATGATCGACCTGCACGCGAACCTGCACCCCGCCGCCGGGGTCAAGAGCGCGGGCACCGGCATGATGAGCGGCACCTACGACCCCGCCACCCACAAGCTGACCTGGACGGTGACCTATTCCGGGCTTTCCAGCCCCGAAACCATGGCCCATTTCCACGGGCCGGCCAAGATCGGCGGCAACGCCGGCGTGCAGGTGCCGATCGCCGCGGTGCACGCGAGCCCGATGAGCGGGAGCGCCACCATCACCGCCACCCAGGCGAAGCAGCTTCTCGGCGGCCTGTGGTACGTCAACATCCACACCAAGAACTACATGGGCGGCGAGATCCGCGGCCATGTGATGCAGGGCAAGTAGCGGTGGCGGCGGGCGCGGGAGGGCTTCTGCTTCCGGCGCTCGCCTTCGCGGTGGCGACGTCGGCGACCCCCGGGCCCAACAACATGATGGTGGCCGCCTCGGGGGCCAATTTCGGCTTCCGCCGCACCCTGCCGCACATGCTCGGGGTCGCGGTGGGGTTTCCGGTGATGCTGGTCGCGCTCGCGCTCGGCGCCGGGGAGGTCTTCCGCACCTGGCCGGGGATCGAGCGCGGCATGCGCTTCGCCGGCGCGGCCTACCTGCTCTGGCTCGCCTGGCGGATCGGCAGCGCGCCGCCGAAGCTCGCGGTGGCGCGCGGCGCGGGGCGGCCGCTCGGCTTCTTCCAGGCGGCGATGTTCCAGTGGGTGAACCCCAAGGCCTGGGTGATCGCGGTCGGCGCGGTGGTCACCTTCACCAGCGGGGGCGGCGCGGTGCTGGCCCAGTCGCTCGCGCTGGCGGCGCTGTTCCTGGTCGCCTCGCTCTCCTCGGTCGCCTTCTGGACCGGCGTCGGCGCCGGCGCCGGGCGGCTGTTGCGCCGCTCGGCGGCCCTGCGGGCGTTCAACGTCGCCATGGCGCTGCTGCTGGTGGCCTCGCTGGTGCCGCTGTTCGCCGAGGGCAGGTAGGCGCGCCTATGGGACCTCCTCGCCACCCTCCCCGGGGTCGAGTTCGAGCAGGCTCTCGGCCCGCTCCGGCGCCACCGCCTCCACCCCGCGCAGCTTGCGGTCCATCACCCGGGTGCGCTGGCGGGCGGCTTCGATGGTGGTGCTGAGCGTGCCGGCCTGCCTGCCGAGCCGGCCGAGCACCTCGTCCATCTTGCCCATCTCGGTGCGCACCGCGCCGAGCAGTTCGCGGATCACGCCGGCGTTCAGTTCGATCGCCAGCGTCACGAAGCCGAGATGGATGGTGCGCAGCAGCGCGGGCAGCAGGCTCGGCCCCATCACCATCACCCGCGCCTTGGCGCCGAGTTCGGCGATCAGCCCGGGCATGCGGGCGGCTTCGAGATAGAGCCCGTCGGTGGGCAGATAGAGCACGGCGAATTCCACCGTGCGCGGCGGGGCGATGTATTTGGCGGCGATGGTCGCGGCCTCCTGCCGCAGGCGCCGTTCGAGGGCGCGGCGGGCCTCCTGTTCGGCCGCCGCGTCGCCGGCTTCGATGGCGAGCAGCAGGCGGTCGTAGTCCTCGGTGGGGAATTTGGCGTCGATCGCGAGCAGCGGCTTCTCCGCCCCGCGCACCGGCATGCGCAGCGCGAACTCCACCACCTCCTGGGTCTCCTCGCGGATGCGCGCGTTGGCGATCCAGGAGCCCTCGGGGAGCATGTCCTCGAGCAGGGCCTGCAACTGCGCCTCGCCCCAGCCGCCGCGGGTCTTGACGTTGCCGAACAGCCGCTTGAGGTCGCCGATCTGGGCGGTGACCGCCTGCACGTCGCCCATCGCCTGCTGTACCGCCGCGAACTGCTCGGTGACGCGGGCGAAGCTCGCGCTCATCTGCTTCTCCACCGCCTCGTGCAGCTGCTCGTTGACGCTGCGCTGGATGGCGAGCAGGCGGGCCTCGTTCGCCTCGCGCAATTCGCTGAGCTTGGCGTCGAGCAGGCTGCGCGTCGCCGCCCCCTCGGCGGCCAGCGTGGCCGCGACCCCGGCGGTCGCCTGGGTGATCTGGCCGAAGGACTTCTCCAGCGCCGCGGTGGTGCCGGACTGGATGGCGAGCGTCAGCGCCCGCTCGGTGGCGGCGAGGCTCGCGCGCAGCCCCTCGGCCTCCGCACGCTGGCCGGCCACGATCTGGTCGAGCCGCAGGCGCAGCCGTTCGGCCTCGCCCGCCCCGCTCTTGGCGCGCCAGGCGAGAAGGGCGAAGAAGGCGGCGGCCAGCGCGGCGAGGGTCGCGGCGGCCGGGAGCATGACGGTCGGCGTCATCGGCAGGATGCGCTTTCAGGGAGTGGACGATGGCAGAGCCATACTATTTCGAGGATTTCGCGGTGGGGCAGAGTTTCTCCTCCGCGCCGCGGTCGGTTTCGGCGGCGGAGATCGTGGCCTTCGCGCGCGAGTTCGACCCCCAGCCGATGCATGTCGATGCCGAGGCGGCCGCGGCCCTGTTCGGCGGGCTGATCGCGAGCGGCTGGCACACCGCGGCGCTGACCATGCGGCTCATGATCGCCGAGGCCATGCCGCCGCTCGCCCCCGGCGCGCTCGGCCTCGGGGTGGAGCGGCTGAACTGGCCCGAGCCGGTGCGCCCCGGCGACAGGCTTTCGACCGAGGCGGTCATTCTCGCCGCCCGCCCCTCGCGCTCCCATCCCGACCGCGGGCTGGTGACGGTCGTGACCACCACCCGCAACCAGAAGGGCAGGGTGGTGCTGGAGATGACCAGCACCATCCTGGTGCCCCGGCGCGCCGCCTGAGCGCCGCGGCGGCCGGAAGCCCGGCAGCGGCGTCTTCAGGCTGGCGCGCCCTCGCCCATCGGGCGATTGCGGGCCTCCGTCCCGAAGGCCACCATCACCGCGATGATCACCGCCACCACGCCGACGGTGCCGGCGAGCGGCCAGCGCAGATCATGGCCCATCGCGCCGGCCAGCCCGACCTGGATGGTGGCGTTGGCCGAGGCGAGGAAATTGCCGAGCTGGTAGACGAAGCCGGGGAAGGTCGCGCGGATCTGCGGCGGCGAAAGCTCGTTCAGATGCACCGGGACCACCCCCCAGGCGCCCTGGACCATGAACTGCATCAGCACCGCGCCGAGGCCGAACATCAGCGGCGTGGTGGAGAAGGCCCAGAGCGGGATCACCGGCAGGGCGAGCAGGGCGGCGATCACGATCGCGACCCGCCGCCCGATGCGCTGGGAGAGCCAGCCGAAGGCCAGCCCGCCGAGGATGGCGGCGATGTTGTAGGCGATGGCGATCGAGACCACGGTGGCGTGGGAGAATTTCATCTGCTCCTGGAGGAAGGCGATGGGATAGAGATCCTGCGTGCCATGGCTGAAGAAATTGAACGCGGTCATCAGGATCACCGCATAGACCGCGAGCCTCGCGTGCTGGCCGAGCACGACCGAGAGCGGCACCCGGTTCGCGCGGGACTTGTTCTGGGCCTGCCAGTCCGGCGATTCGGGAATGGTGGAGCGGATGTAGAGGATGAGGAGCGCGGGCAGGGCGCCGACCATGAACATCCCCCGCCAGCCGATCAGCGGGAACAGCACCCCGTAGAGGATGGTGGCGAGCAGATAGCCCGAGGGGTAGCCGGCCTGGAGCAGGCCGGAGACCCAGCCGCGCCACTCGCTGGGGATGGATTCCATGGTGAGCGAGGCGCCGAGCCCCCACTCCCCGCCCATGGCGACGCCGTAGAGGGCGCGGAAGAGGAGGAAGCTCGTCATCGACCAGGAAAAGCCGGTGAGCAGCTCGAAGACGGAGAACAGCGCGATGTCGAGCATCAGGATCGGCCTGCGGCCGAAGCGGTCGGCGAGGCGGCCGAAGATCAGCGCGCCGATCGCCCGCATCGCGAGCGTCAGCGTGATCGCGAAGGTCACCGTCAGGCCGCTGACGTGGAAGGTCTTTCCGACCGCGGCGAAGGCGAAGATCATGATGAAGAAGTCGAATGCGTCGAGCGTCCAGCCGAGATAGGCGGCGGCGACGACGTGGCGCGCCTTGGCGGGGTCGTGCATGGGTGTTCCTCCCTCTCGGGCGCGCCGGTGGCGTGCCGCGGCCTTGCCGCGAGCCGACTATCCCCCGCCTGCGGCCGCCCGGCAAGGCAGCGATCGGGCAACGAGACGCGGCCCGGGGCCGCACGACAGCGGCTTGCCTCCCCGGCTGCGACCTGCAAGATTCGCCCTCCACCCGGGCACGACGCGCAGACGCGGGAGGCGCCGGGGGCAGGGAGGGGCGGCGTGATGCGGCGGTTCGGATGCGCGGGGTGGCTGGCCATGGCGCCGGCCTGGGCGCCGGCCTGGGTGCTGGCCTGGGCGCTGGCCTGGGCGGCGGCCCTGGGTGTGCCGGCGATGGCGGCCGAGATGAGCCGGGCGGTGGTGGCGGCCGCGCTCGCCCGCGCGCACGGGCACGCAGCGAAGCTGGCGGGGCGGGATCTCTCGGGGCTCGACCTCTCGGGGCTCGATTTTTCCGGCGCGGACCTCGCCGGCGCCAACCTGCACGGGGCCAAGCTGGTCGGCTGCCGCTTCGGGCACGCCGATCTGCGCGGGGCGAACCTGATGATGGCGTGGGTGATGCGCGCCAATTTCGACCACGCCGACCTCGCCGGCGCCAATCTCTACGGGCTCGTCGTCTATCCCGCGCTCGACGTGGTGATGGCGGACCGGCCGTCCTTCGTGGGGGCGGATCTCTCGGGCACGCGCATCATCGCCAATCTCGGCAATGTCGATCTCCGCGGCGCGAAGTTCGTCGGCGCGCGGCTCGGCGTGGACAATACCAACCAGTCGATGGGCAAGATGAAGATCCTGCTGCCCGACGCCAACCTCGCCGGCGCGGATTTCACCGGGGCCGATCTCAACGGCGGGGATTTCCGCTTCGCCGATCTGCGCGGCGCGAAGCTGCGGGGCGCCAATCTCGAGGAGGCGGACTTCTCGGGCGCCGATCTGCGCGGCGCCGATCTGACCGGGGCGGACGTGAAGGACGCGCTCTTCACCGACGCGAAGCTCGCCGGCGCGCACGGGCTCGATGCCGTGCACGGGCGGGCTTCGGCGCAGGGGCTGCCCCCGCTCAGGTGAAGATCGCGCCGGGACGCGCGCCGAGGCGCTTGAAGACCATCGCCGCCGGGCAGAAGCCGGTGATGCCGGCCTGGGTGAGGTTGAGGCCGACGAAGCCGGTGAGCAGCAGGAACCAGGGGCTGACCAGCCAGGCGAGCAGGGTTCCGGCCAGAACCATCAGGCCGGCGAAGACCATCACGACGTTGTCGAGTTTCATCGTATCCTCCTTCGGTGCACCAAGAGATCAGGCGGCGGCGCGCGAGCGCCGGGCCCAGGCGAGAATGGCGCCCTCCGCCATCGCGCCGCTCGAACGATCCACCAGCCTGCCTCGGGAGAACAGCAGCAGGGTGGGGATCGAGCGGATGGCGAATTCGGCGAGGAAGCCCGGCGCCCGGTCCGCGTCGAGCTTGAGCAGGCGGAAGTCCGGTTCGAGTTCGGGCGCGGCGCGGGCGAAGGCGGGCGCCATGGCGCGGCAGGGGCCGCACCACTCGGCCCAGACATCGACGAGCAGCGGCACGCCGTCGGTTTCGATGTGGCGGCGCAGCTGCGCCTCCTCCACCGCCAGCGGATGGCCGGTGAACAGCGCGGCCTTGCAACCGCCGCAGCGCGCCGCCGCCGCGGGACGGTCCGCGGCGACGCGGTTCCGCGCGCCGCAATGAGGACAGATCAACGGGAAGTTCGCGCTCATCGCACCCTCGCCTCCGGGTTCGGTTCAGCCTGCCTTGCGGATCTTGGTGATGTCGAGCTGGTTGAGCAGGAAGCGCTCGTAGAACGGCTCGCTCTCTCCGTTGCGCACCTTGTGCAGGAAGTATTTCTCGAAGCCCACCTTGGCGAGATGGACCCACTTGCCCTTGCCCGCCCAGTTGACGTTGCGCGGCGGGATCTGCGGCTGGGCCACGAAGGCGATGCCGCCGTCGCCGAAATCGGCGAGGCAGACGGCGTTCCAGGTGGCCTCCGCGCCCGGCTCGCGCCCGCGCAGGAGGGCGCCGATGTTGCGCGCGGTGGCGGTGACCATCGATTCGATCATGAAGCCGGTCTTGGGCACGCCGACCGGAACCGGGGTGGGGCCGACCGGCGGAATCGCGACGCAGACCCCGACCGCGAAAACGTTGCGATAGGTCGGGTTGCGCTGGTGCCTGTCGATCAGGACGAAGCCGCGCGGATTGACCAGGCCCGCCACCCCGCGGACCGCACCGATGCCCCGGAACGCCGGCAGCATCATCGAAAAGGCGAAGGGCAGCTCGTGGGTCCTGGCCACCGCGCCGTCCGCGCCGACCTCCTCGACCGCGAGCCTGCCGGCCGCCGCGCCCGTGACCCGCGCCGAGGTGATCCATTTGATGTGGCGGTCGCGGAATTCGCTCTCCAGCACGCCCCTGGTGTCCCCCACCCCGTCGAGCCCGAGATGGCCGATGTAGGGTTCGGCGGTGACGAACGTCATCGGCACCCGATCGCGCAGCTTCTTGCGGCGCAGCGCGGTGTCGAGGATGAGGGCGAATTCGTAGGCGGGGCCGAAGCAGGAGGCGCCCTGGACGGCGCCGATGACCACCGGGCCGGGATCCGCGCAGAGCGCATCGAAGGCGGCGCGGGCGCGCACGGCGTGATCGACATGGCAGATCGACTGGGTGAACCCGTCCGGTCCGAGGCCGGGGATCTCGTCGAAGGCGAGGTCGGGGCCGGTCGCGACCACGAGATAGTCATAGGCGATGGAGTTGCCGTTGTTGAGTTCGACCCGGTTCTCGGCCGGCAGCACCCGGCGGGCGCCCTCCGGGCGGTAGGTGACGTGCTTCCTGGCCATCACCTTGGCGAGATCGACCTCGATGTCCGCCCGCTCGCGCCAGCCGACCGCGACCCAGGGATTGGAGGGGACGAAGTGGAACGTGCTGCCGAGGCCGAGCACGGTGAGATGGTCTTCCGCCCGCAGCTGGGCCAGGAGTTCGAACGCCTGGAGCGTGCCGCCGAGACCGGCACCGAGGACGACAATCTCCGCCATGGTGGTTTCCTTCCAAGGAGGTGGCCCGCTCTCTGGCGTGGTGCCCCGCGAGGCCGGCACGCGTTCGGCGATTGGTTGACAACATATTCACACTATCGCATATATGCAAGCATGAAAATCGACACCAGCGAGATGCGTCGGGCGGCCGGGGAGGCGGGGGAGATGCTGCGCCTGCTCGCCAACCGCCACCGGCTCCTGATCGTCTGCGAACTGGTGGGCGGCGAACGCTCGGTGGGCCAGCTCGCCCAGGCGCTCGGGCTCAGGGACGCCAACGTCTCCCAGCATCTCGCGCAGTTGCGCCGCAGCGCGCTGGTCGACACCCGCCGCGAGGGGCAGACGATCTGGTATTCGCTCGCCTCGGTTCCGGCCTCGCGCGTCATCGCCGTGCTGCAGGAGGTCTATTGCCGCCCCCGTGCGCCGCAGCCACCATCCCAAGTCCGGAAAGGAACCAGCGCATGAACCAGCGCATGAACCAGGCCACCGCGGTGCAGGATCTTTCGCCCGAGGAAGTGATGGAGGGGCTGCGCCGCGGCCGCTACCTGCTCGTCGATGTGCGCGAGGCGCACGAGCACCAGGGGGAACGGATCGAGGGCGCGCTGTCGCATCCGCTCTCCTGCTTCGATCCCGCGGCGCTGCCGCGCAAGGACGGGTGCGAGATCGTGCTCCACTGTGGCAGCGGCAAGCGCTCGGCGTTGGCGGTGGCGAAATGCCTCGGCGCCGGCTACCAGGTGAACCGCCACCTCGCCGGCGGGATCCTCGCCTGGAAGGCGCGCGGCCTGCCCACCGTCAGCGCCCGGCAGGGGAGCTGAG
>DAHWFB010000069.1 GCA_027326105.1 Acetobacteraceae bacterium | reverse complement strand
TGCGCCGCACCATCCGCCCGCTCTGCCGCATGCTCGGCCTCGCCGTTCCCGCCGGCGCCTCAGGGCGCCGCCAGCGCACCGACACCGCCGGCGCCCGCCATCCCGCGGTGGACCGCGGGCCAGGAAGCCAGCGCCCAGCGGGAAAGCCGGTCGAGAATGGCGGTCTGGGTGGCGCTCATCCGCCCGCGCGCCCAGAACCCGCCGAGGGCATCGGCGGGGTCGCCGAGCGCGCGCGGATCGAAGCGATAGCTGGCCAGCAGAACCTCCTGGCTGCCGACCGATTTGAAATAGCTGACATCGAGCCAGAGCGGCGGGATCCACCCCGGCCGTCCGGCCCCGGCAGCGGCTAGCGCCACAAGTGGCGGCGATGCCGGGGCGGATCCCGCCGCCGGCAGCGCGGAGGGCACGATAATGGCGCAGTCGAAGGTCGCCGAAACCCCGAAGTTGAGGTGGTTGGCGTGCGCGAGCCGGCGCCAGAGCAGATTGTGGCGGACGCAGGCCGGGTTGGTCCCGAAATACGCCCGGCCCTCCAGCCGATCGACCGCGAACAGGCCGACCCCGGTTGCGACCCCCGCGCGCTCCTGCACCAGCACCACCGTCGGGGTCTGCTTGTTGAAGCCGCCCGCGACGGTGTTTCGTTTCGTGTGCGCATAGAACACCCGCCAGCGACCGGGCGGCAAGGGAAAGACCTCCCCGGCGAAGCCGACCCGGTCCGACAGGACCTGTCCGGCCCGCAGCTTGCCCACGCCGGTGGCGCAACCGGCGAGAACAGCGAGCAGGGGGAGAATGGCGAAAAACGCGTTTCGAGTCGCAGGCCGTGCGATGTGCATGGGATTCCCCCGGCATATCGATGGATCGGCGCGTGCCGAGACGTTACGCCAGCGCGCTCGCGCGGTCAACCGCAACGACCGCCCGCGTTGACCGCGCCGGGCGGAACGCGCAGGATGAAACCCATGATCCTGCTGATCGACAATTACGACAGTTTTACCTACAACCTCGTCCACTTCCTCGGCGATCTCGCGGCGGTGTGCGAGGTGCGCCGCAACGATTCGCTCACCCCGGCGGAAGCGCTCGCGCTGGCCCCGGAGGCGATCGTGCTCTCCCCCGGCCCCTGCACCCCGAACGAGGCCGGCATCTGCCTCGATCTCATCGCCGCCGCCGCCGGCAAAATCCCCCTCCTCGGCGTCTGCCTCGGCCACCAGGCGATCGGCCAGGCCTTCGGCGGCAGAATCGTGCGCGCGCCCGCGCCGATGCACGGCAAAGTCAGCCAGATCCGGCACCTGGGCGAGGATATCCTGGCCTCCATCCCCTCGCCGTTCGCCGCCACCCGCTACCACAGCCTGATCGTCGAGGCCGCCACCCTGCCCGAAGCCCTCACCCCCACCGCCTGGACCGACGACGGGCTGATCATGGCGCTCCGCCACCGCGCCCTGCCGGTGTTCGGCGTGCAGTTCCACCCCGAAAGCATCGCCAGCCAGTATGGCCATGAATTGCTGGCAAATTTCCTCGCCATCGCGCGCGGAGCGAACCGCCCGGCGCGCGCCGCCTGAAGCGGGGTCCGGGCGATGAGCACGTCCCTCAAGCCCCTCCTCGCGCGCCTCGCCGCCGGCGCGACCCTGTCGGAGGCCGAATCGGAGGAAGCCTTCGGCCTGATCATGGCCGGCGAGGCGACCCCGGCGCAGATCGGCGCGCTGGTGATGGCGATGCGCGTGCGCGGGGAAACGGTGCCCGAAATGGTCGGCGCGGTCCGTGCGATGCGGGCGCGGATGCGCGCGATCGTGGCCCCCGAGGGCGCGATGGACGTCTGCGGCACCGGCGGCGACGGGGCGGGCACGCTCAACGTCTCCACCGCCGCCACCTTCGTCCTGGCCGGCTGCGGGGTGAAGGTCGCCAAGCACGGCAACCGCGCGCTCTCCTCCAAGGCCGGCGGCGCGGACGCGCTCGCCGCCCTCGGGGTGGAGGTGGAACCGCCCTTCGAGCGGCTCGAAGCCATTCTCCAGGCCGCCGGATGCGTGTTCCTCTTCGCCCCCCGCCACCACGCGGCACTCCGCCACGCCGCCGGCCCGCGGGTCGAACTCGGCACCCGGACCATCTTCAACCTGCTCGGCCCGATGGCCAACCCCGCCGGCGTCCGCCGCCAGCTGGTCGGCGTCTTCTCCCCCGCCTGGGCCGAACCGATGGCCGAAACCCTCGGCCGGCTGGGGGCGGAGCGCTGCTGGGTGGTGCACAGCGCGGGGCTCGACGAGCTTTCGCTCGCCGGCCCCTCCGAAGTCGTGGAATGGCATGCCGGCTCGCTGCGCCGCTTCACGGTCAGCGCCGAGGCCGCCGGGCTCGCCCCCGCCCCGGTGGCGGCGATCGCCGGCGCCGACGGGGCGGCGAACGCGGCCGCCCTCACCGCGCTGCTCGCCGGCGCTCCCGGCGCCTACCGCGACACCGTGCTGCTCAACGCCGCCGCCGCGCTGATCATCGCCGGGCGCGCCGCCAGCCTGCGCGAAGGGGTGGCGCTGGCCGCGGCGAGCATCGATTCCGGCGCGGCCGCCGCCGCCCTCGAAAGCCTCCGCCGCGAGAGCGCGCCCGCCGGCCCCACCCTGCATTGAGGAAGCCCCATGCGCCTTCCCGAAGAACCCGCCACCTCCACCACCACGCCCGGCGCACTCGGCGCGATCTGCGCCGAAACCCGCACCCGCATCGCCGCCGCGCGCAACGCGGTCGGGCTGGAGGCGATGCGCGCCCGCGCGCTCGCCGCGCCGCCGCCGCGCGGCTTCTGCCGCGCGCTCACCCACCGGGTGGCCGAGGGGAGTTTCGCCCTGGTCGCCGAGATCAAGCGCGCCTCGCCCTCGGGCGGGCTGATCCGCGCTGACTTCGACCCCGCGGCGCTGGCCAAATCCTACCGCGTCGGCGGCGCCACCTGCCTCTCGGTGCTCACCGAAGGCCCGCACTTCCAGGGCAAGACCGAACATCTCCAGGCGGCGCGGGGGGCGGCGGACCTGCCGGTGCTGCGCAAGGATTTCATCCTCGACCCCTGGCAGGTGTTCGAAAGCCGGGCGATCGGGGCGGACTGCATCCTGCTCATCATGGCCGCACTCACCGACACCGAAGCGCTGGAGCTCGAGGCGCTGGCCCGTGCGCTGGACATGGACGTGCTGGCCGAGGTGCACGACCGCGAAGAGCTCGGCCGCGCGCTCGGGCTGCAAACCCCGCTCATTGGCATCAACAACCGCAATCTCAAGACGCTGGACACCGACCTTCAAATCACGCTCGACCTCGCGCCGGAGATCCCTCCCGAACGCTTCGTGATCTCGGAGAGCGGCATCCGCAGCCACGACGACCTCAACCGGCTCGCCGGGGTCGCCGTGCACGCGTTCCTGGTCGGCGAGCATCTGATGCGCCAGCCGGACGTGGTGGCGGCGACGCGGGCGCTGCTCGAGCCGCCGGAGGCGATGACCTCGTGAGCGGCGGGACGGGCGGCGGGCGCGCCGGCGGGCTGACCCATTTCGATGCCGCGGGGGCGGCGCGGATGGTCGATGTCGCGGCCAAGCCGGCGACGGCGCGCGAGGCGGTGGCCGGGGCGCGGGTGGTGATGGCCGAGGAATCGCTGATGCTGATCCTCGGCGGCGGCGCCCGCAAGGGCGACGTGCTGGGGGTG
>DAHWFB010000122.1 GCA_027326105.1 Acetobacteraceae bacterium | reverse complement strand
GTAGCCGGCGAGGAGGCAGGCGAAGCGTTCGGCCGGGGTGGTGGGGAGGGTGAGGACCGCCATGGACAGGATAGGCCACGAATCGCGGTTCGGGCACAAGCACCTTGCGCGGGAGGCGTGATCCGCGGGGGGCGTGATCCGCCGGGGTTCGGCGGGCGGGCCGGTCAGCCCGCCCGGGCCGGCCCACCTTCCGCCAGGCCGCCTTCCGCCAGGGCGCCTTCTGCCAGGGCCAGGAACCGCGCCGCCAGCGCGACCTCGGCGCGAAGTTCCGCCCGCCGCGCCGCCGCCGCCGCGTCCTCGCCCCAGAGTTCGGCCTGGAACAGTTCGTCGAGCAGCGCCGCCTCCGCCGCCTCCGCCGCGCCGATCCGCCCGGCGGCGAGTGCGAGGCCGAGCACCAGGCTGCCCAGCGCCGGCACCGCCACCCCGAGGGCGGTGAGCGCGGGCGCGGAGTGCCGCGCCAGCCGCGCCCGCAGCGCCGCCAGCGAGGCCGCGGGCTGGGCGAGGGGCATCACCCCGGTGGCGACCCGCAGCGGCGCATCGAGTTCGCGGGCCGCCCAGTCCAGCCAGGGCTGCCAGCGCTCCCGCTGGCGCCGCACCAGCACCTCCGGCGCGTCGGCCCGGTAGCACAGGAGATCGCTCTCGCCGTAGGCGGCGAGCGCCGCCGCCACCGGCGCCGGATCCGGCGCCACCCGCTCCATCAGGGTGCCGGCGAGGCGGGTCAGCGGCACGTCGGCATACCCCATCTCCCCGCCGCGCGCCCCGCCCGCCGCCTGCCATTCCGCCGCGAGCGCCGCGGCCAGCGCCGGGCTTTCCACCACCAGCGCGGCCCCGCCGGGCAGCCGTAGCGGCTTGCCGTCCAGCCGCACCGCGAAACCCGCGGCCTCCGCCACCACCTCCGCCCGGTCCCAGAAGCGCTTCACGGCAACAGGCGCAGCAGCGGCTGCGGCAGGCCCGGCGTCGCGGGGGAAGCCGGCGTCGCGGGGGAAGCCGGGGCCGCCGGCGCGGCCGGCGCGGCGGCGGGGCGCGGCGCGGGCATCGGGCCCGGTACACCGCCGCGGGCCGCCGCCAAGGCCGGCGCGCAGGCCTGCTCCGGCGGCAGCGCGCGCCCCTGCGCCGGCGCCAGGACCTGGCCGAGCTGGCCCAGCAGCCCCGCCCTGCCCTGGGTGATCTGGCCGAGCACCCGGGCGCCCGTGGCCAGTGCCGTGCCCGGCTTCACCGTAACCTTGGGCGCCGCCCAGGTGCCCCCGACATGGACCGGGACAATCTGCGTCCGCCCCGCGGTCTCGACCCGCGGGGCGAGATCGAGGGCCAGGGTCTCGGCGCCGAAACTGGTGCCGCCGCCACCTTCGACATAGCTCCGGCTGCTCTTGAGCAGCAGCGCGGGGAACCGGCCCATGCCGCCCCGCGCATCCAGACGCACCGCGAGGCAGCGCACGCGCTCCGCCCCCTGCCGCCCGGCGAGGAGCGCCGGCAGCCCCGCCGAGCGCAGCCCCTGACCCAGCAGCCGCCCGATCAGCCTGCCGTCGATGGTGCCGTCGACCATCGCCACCCCGGCCGACCCGCTGAGCCCTCCGACCACCGCCTGCGCCGTGGTCCCCCTGCCCGCCATGGTGAGGAAGGCTTCGAGCGTTCCGCTCGCCTCCGCCGGCAGATGGTAGGCGGCGAGCAGCGGCGCCAGCGCCAGCCCCGGCGCGCGCAGGGCGAGCGACACCGCCCCGCCGGCGTCCGCCGACGCGGTCCCCTGCACCAGCCCCCCCGGCATCCGCAGCGCGAGCGGCGCCACCGCGAGCCGCCCGCCGGCGAGCACGAGATGGGCCTCGAAATCCCGGTAGGTCACGCCGCCCCAGACCACCCGCGCCGCGGCGAGCGAGAGATTGGCATCGAGCGTGCCGAGGGCTGCCCACGGCAGCGGCAACGGCGGCACCAGCAGCCCCGCGCGCCGCGCCGGTGCCGCCGGTGCCGCCGGCGGGGGGCTCCCCGCTGCGGCCTTCGCCGCGGCGGGTGCGGGCAACAGCCGCGCCAGCGTGTCGAGATCGAGGCTGTTCGCGTGCAGCGACCCGGCCAGCGCCGGCCGCCCGGCGAGCCGCGCCGAGAGGGTTCCCGCGAGGTCGATCCCGGGGGCCGCGAGCTTCAGCCCCTCGATCGCCACCCGCTGGGCGGGCCCCGCCGCGCCGGTGACCAGCGTGCCCGAGAATTGCGCCGCCACCAGAGCGGGCAGCGGCCGCCCGACCAGCCGCCCGAGGGCCGCGAGCGCCGGAACCGCGCCCTGGAGCGCGATCCGCGCGCCGCCGAACACCCGCGGGTCGGCCACCGTCCCGTCGGCGCTGAGGCGCGCCGGCCCGGCGCGCAGGATCAGCGCGACCGGCGCCGGCTTGCCCTTGGGCAGGCCGAACAGCGGCCCGACCGTGCCGGCGAGCGTCACGCTCGCCCCGTTGCGGCTGCCGGCGAGCGCGATCTGCACCTCCGCCCCCGGACCACTCGCCGCGATCCGCCCCTGGTCGAGCACGAAACCGGGCAGATAGGCGCCAAGATCGGTGTGGCCGGCGGTGAGCACGAGGTCGGAGACCGCCGGCATGCCCGCGCCGGTCCCCGCGATCCGCGCCGCGCCGGCGAGCGCCTCCGCCGGGGGCAGGGCAACGCCGGGCAACAGCGGCGCGAGCCGCGCCAGCACCGGCACCGCGGCGGAGACCGCCAGCCGGTAGCCGGCGAATTGCAATGGCCGGTCGAGCGTGCCCCGGGCCCGCAGCGACGCTCCGGCGATCTTCACCGTCGCATCCACCGGCCACGCGCGCGCCCGCGCGATCGCCCCGAGCGACCCGGTGGTGGCGGCGAGTTCGAGCGGCAGCCCTTGCAGCACGGCACGGGCGGCCAGATGCAGCGGCGCCGCCGGCCCCGCCGCGGAGAGCGCGAGGGAGGCGATGGCGAGCGCAACGTGGCGCCCGCTGCGCGCATCGGCGAAGGAGACCCGCGCGTCGTGCAGCCGCACGCTGCGGATGGCGAGCGTCAGCCCCTGCCCGCCGGCCGGCCGGCCCGGCGTGGCCGGCGTGCCCGCCCCGCCCGCCGCCGGCGCCGGCGCGAACTGCCAGTTGCCCCGCCCCGCCTGGTCGATGACGAGCGCGATGCGCGGAGCCTCGAGATCGAGCCGGTCCAGCTGCAACCGCCCCTGGAGCAGCGCGGGCAGCGAGAAGCGCGCCGACACCGCGGCGAGATCGAGCAGATCCGGCCCGCCCGGCGCGCCGGCGAGCCGGACCCCGGCGGCCGAGATGGTCGGCGTCAGCGACAGCGCGAGCCGGATCGGGCCGGCGATGGCGAAGCGCCGCCCGGTCGCCTTCTCCACCGCCGCCACGATCTGGGGCTTGTAGGCGTTGGGGTCGAAGCGGGCGAGGAAGACCCCGATCCCGATCGCCGCCACCACCACCAGGGCCACCACCACCATCAGCAACCGCCGCAGTACGCGCATCGATCCTGCTCCCTGTCGCGGCCTTCCCGACGCGGCCTGCCTATCGCGGCGCGTGGCGCGCCGGCACCGCCGGCGGCGCGGTGAAGCCGAGGCGGTGGAAACTCTCGCGCAAATGCGGCGGCAATCCGGCTTCGACCGCCAGCCGGCCCCCCTGCGGATGGGGCAGCGCCAGGCGGCGCGCGTGCAGATGCAGCCCCGAAGCGAACCCCTCCATCGGCGCCGCGCCATAGAGCGCATCGCCCAGGATCGGCGTGCCGAGGGCGGCGCAATGGACCCGCAGCTGGTGGGTCCGCCCGGTCAGCGGCCGCAACTCCAGCCAGGAAAGCCGCCGCCCCGCCGCCTCCAGCAGCCGCCACTCGGTCACCGCCCCGGCGGCGAGCGGCTCCTCGGGCCCGGCGACCCGGCTGCGCCCGCCCTCGCGCGCGAGCGGCAGGCGGATGCGCCCCTCCTGCCCTTCCGGCCGGCCGATCACCAGCGCCCAGTAGGTCTTCTCCACCTCGCGGCCGCGAAACAGGGCGGCGAGCCGGGCGGCGGCGGCGGCGCCGCGGGCGAGCAGCAGCACGCCCGAGGTCTCCCGGTCCAGCCGGTGGACCAGGCGCGGCCGCTCCTCCGCCCCCAGGCGCAGATGGTCGAGCATGGCGTCGAGATGGCGGGCGATCCCCTTGCCGCCCTGCACCGCGAGCCCGGCGGGCTTGTCGAGGGCGAGCAGCCATTCGTCGCGGTAGAGCAGGCGGGCGAGCAGTTCCTTCTGCTCGTGGGGATCGAGCGCCACGGTCTGGCGCGCCGGCGGGGGTGCAGCCTCGATCGGCGGGACCCGCACGCTCTGGCCGGGGCTGAGGCGGGTGGCGGGGCTCGCCCGCCGCCCGTCCACCCGCACCTGGCCGGTGCGGCAGAATTTCTCGATCGCGCCCTGGCCGAGCCCGGGAAACTGCCGCCGCAGCCAGCGGTCCAGCCGCAGCTCGCCGTCCGCGGGCGCGACCGCGCGCAGCTCGGCGCTCATCCTCCCTTGCGCTCCCGCAAGGCGGCGAGGCGGGCGAGATGGTCGCCGATCGCCGCCTCCTCGCCGCGCCCGGTGGGGCGGTAGAAGCTGGCCCGCTCCATCCCCTCGGGGAAATAGTTCTGGCCCGAGAACCCCTCCTCCGTCGCATGGTCGTAGGCATAGCCGCGCCCGTAGCCCAGCCCCTTCATCAGCCTGGTCGGCGCGTTGAGGATGTGCGCCGGCGGCATCAGGCTGCCGCTCGCCCGCGCCGCCGCCATCGCCGCCCCGAAGGCGACATAGGCGGCGTTGGACTTGGGCGCGACCGCGAGATGGATCACCAGTTCGGCGAGCGCGAGTTCGCCCTCCGGCGAGCCCATGCGCTCGTAGGATTCCCAGGCGGCGATGGCGAGCGGCAGCGCGCGCGGGTCGGCGAGGCCGACGTCCTCGGCGGCGAAGCGGGCGAGGCGGCGGGCGATGTAGCGCGGATCCTCCCCGCCGGCGAGCATGCGCGCGAACCAGTAGAGCGCCGCGTCCGGGTCCGAGCCGCGCAGCGATTTGTGCAGGGCGGAGATGAGGTTGTAGTGCTCCTCGCGGTCCCGGTCGTAGAGGGCGGCGCGGCGGGCGAGCAGCGCGGCCAGCCCCTCCGCGCCGAGCGGCGCCTCGCCCGCCGGCAGGGCGAAGATCTGCTCGGCCATGTTGAGCGCGTAGCGCCCGTCCCCGTCCGCCATCGCGACCAGCGCGGCCCGCGCCGCGGCGGCGAGCGGCAGCGGGCGGCCCAGCGCCGCCTCGGCGCGGGCGAGGATCCGCTCGAGCGCGGCCTCGTCGAGCCGCTTCAGCACCAGCACCTGGCAGCGCGACAGCAGGGCGCCGTTGAGCGCGAAGGAGGGATTCTCGGTGGTGGCGCCGACCAGGGTGATGGTGCCGTCCTCCACCACCGGCAGGAACCCGTCCTGCTGGGCACGGTTGAAGCGGTGGATCTCGTCGACGAAGAGCAGCGTCCCCTTGCCTGCCCGGCGGCGCCGGGCGGCCTCCTCGAAGACGCGCTTGAGGTCGGCGACCCCCGAAAACACCGCCGAAATCTGCACGAAGGTCAGCCCCGCCGCGTCGGCGAGCAGGCGCGCGATGGTGGTCTTGCCCACGCCCGGCGGACCCCAGAGGAGCAGGGAGGCGAGCGAGCCGCGGGCGAGCATGCGGGTGAGGCTGCCCTCGGGGCCGGTCAACTGCTCCTGGCCCACCACCTCGGCGAGCGTCGCCGGCCGCAGCCGGTCGGCCAGCGGGCGTTCGCCGGCGGGAACGGCGGGCGCTGCTTCGGCGGGGCCGAAGAGATCCTCGGAGGCGACGGGACGGGGCATCGGGCCAGTCTAGAGCAACATCCGATCGGACGGAATCGCTCGTTCGGGGGACGCCGCCCGGCGGAACAAGGCGCCGGCGCGAGCCCTATCCGCCGGCGCGGGACGCGGAGGGAACGGGCGCGCCGTGCCGGAGGCGGGGGTCAGATCGCTACCCGCACGCCGAGTTCGACCACCCGGTCGCTCGGGATGCGGAAGAATTCGGTGGCGGAAACCGCGTTGCGCGCCATCACCAGGAACAGCCACAGCCGCCAGAACGGCATCTTCGGCACCATCGCCGGAACGATCATCTCGCGGCCGAGGAAATAGCTCGCCTGCATCGGCTCGAAGGCGATCCCGCGCTCGGGGAGGCGGGCGAGTTCGCGGGGAATGTCCGGGCTCTCCTTGAAGCCGTAGCGCAGCGTCACCCGCCAGATCCCGGGCTGCATCTCCTCGGTCTCGATCCGGTTCGCGGCCTCGACCTCCGGCACGTCGAGGTTGTTCACCGTCACCAGCAGCACCCGCTCGTGCAGCACCTTGTTGTGCTTGAGATTGTGCAGCAGGGCGGCGGGAATATAGTCGGGGTTGCCGGTGAGGAAGATCGCGATCCCCGGCACCCGCACGATGCGCGATTGCGGCAGGCGGGCGAGAAACGAGCCGAGCGGCAGGCTGTCCTGGCGCCAGCGCGCCATCATCAGCGTGCGCCCGCGCTGCCAGGAGGTCATCAGCGCGAACAGCGCGATGCCGATGGCGAGCGGCACCCAGCCGCCATCCGGCACCTTGAGCAGATTGGCCGAGAAGAACCCGAGATCGACCACCAAGAGCCCGCCGAACACCAGCCCGACCGAGCGCGCCCGCCAGCCGAACTGGCGGCGGAACACCACCGCGGCGAGCAGCGTCGTGCAGGTGAAGGTGCCGGTCACCGCGATGCCGTAGGCGGAGGCGAGCGAGTCGGAGGTCCTGAAGGCGAGCACCAGGAACAGCACGCCGAGCGCCAGCATGGCGTTGATCTGGGGCACGTAGATCTGCCCCTCCTCGGTCGCGCTGGTATGGCGCACCGTCATCCGCGGCAGGAGCCCCAGTTGCGTCGCCTGGCGGGCCAGCGAGAAGGCGCCCGAAATCACCGACTGGCTGGCGATCACCGTGGCGAAGGTGGCGAGCACGACCAGGGGAAGCTGCGCCCAGTGCGGCCCGAGCAGATAGAAGGGGTTCTGCAACGCCAGCGGGTGGGCGAGCAGCAGCGCCCCCTGCCCGAAATAGTTCAGCACCAGCGAAGGGAGCACGAAGAACAGCCAGGTCAGCCGGATCGGCTCGGCACCGAAATGCCCCATGTCGGCATAGAGCGCCTCCGCCCCCGTCACCGCCAGCACCACCGCACCCAGCACCTCGAAGGCGAAGGTGCCGTGGCGCACGAACAGGGAGAAGCCGTAGCTCGGCGAGACCGCGAGCAGCACGAAGGGATGCCGCGCGATCTCCATCCCCCCGAGCAGCGCGATGCAGAGGAACCACACCACCATCACCGGCCCGAACACCCGCCCGACGCTGCCCGTTCCCCGCACCTGCACCGCGAACAGCACGCCGATGACCAGCACCGCCAGGGGCAGGACGAACTCCTTCAGCGCCGGCGACGTCACCTCCATGCCTTCGAGCGCGGAAAGCACCGAGATCGCCGGAGTGATCATGCCGTCGCCGAGAAACAGGCAGGCGCCGGCGAGCCCGATCAGGCCGAGGATCACTTTCGCCCGCGGCGTCGGCGCGACCCGCTGGGCCAGCGCCATCAGCGCCACGATCCCGCCCTCGCCGCGGTTGTCCGCGTGCATGATGACGAGCACGTATTTGACGGTGACGGTGAGGATCAGCGCCCAGAAGATGAGCGAGAGCACGCCCATCACCTCCACCGGTCCGAATCCGCGGTCGCCGAAATAGAGCAGGCTGGTGCGCAGGGCGTAGAGCGGAGAGGTGCCGATGTCGCCATAGACGACACCGAGCACACCGATCAGCACCCCCGCGGCGAGGCCGCCGTGCCGGGCCGCCGCAGCCGGCGCCGCCGCCGTGGTCACGCCCGGCCCCGCGGGGAGGCGATCCGTGCCCATCCGCCTCGAAGCGTAGCGGTCGCCGGCCTTCTGGACATGGAGTTCCGCGCCTCTTTCGCAGGAATGGCCGGCCCGGAAGCACGAAATTCCCCGCCCTTGGACCGGCGGGGGCAGTCCTTACCCGCATTGTGCGGTGCAGGGCAAGGGCCGCGACCGCCCGCGCCCTGCCCGCCGGTTCCGCTGCGGGCTACTTCCAGCCGCCCGCGATCTCCGAACGCTCCTGCGCCGGGCTGAGATCGGGCCCCACCTGGCGGCCGAAGCCGGCAGTGCCGCCGCGCAGGCCCGGCCGGGCCGGGGTGATGCCGGGCAGGCCCGCCCCCGGCCCGGACGGGTCGGGCGTGGTGTCGCCGCTGCCCGTGGTCGATCCGCCGACCGGGCCGGTGCCGCTTCCGTCGCCGCCATGATCGGGGCTGTTGTCGGCACCGTGCCCGCCGGCGCCTCCGCTACCCGAACCACCGCCGGAGCCGCCGTCGCCGCCACCCGACCCCGATCCGCCGCCCGAACCGCCGCCCGCTCCGCCGCCGGAGCCGCCGTCACCGCCGCCGTCACCCGAGCCGTCGGCCCTCGCCGCAAGCGCCTTCCACCGGGGGTCGAGCGAGACCGGCAGTGCCGCCAGCGCCAGCGCGCCCGCGCCGACCGTCATCGCGCGCAGGAACCGCCGCCGCATGCGCCCGGCCTCGTCCCCCTCGTTCCCGCCCCTCGTGGCCCAAACCTTCATGGTGCCGCCTCCCTGCTGCCCGCGGCCCCGCCCGGGACCGTTGCCAGGATAACGGCGGAACCGCCCGCGCTATTCCGCCCCCGCCGCCACCGCCCGGTCAGCCCATGGCGCGGGCGGCGAGGCGGATCGGGAGGAGCCCGGCGATCTGGGCGGCGAGCGCCACCGCGACCATCAGCGGGACCGAGACATCGTAGAGCACGCCCTGCAACGTGCTGCCCGCCAGCCAGGCGGTGCCGAAGACTGCGGCGAAGACGCCATAGGCGCGGGCGCGCCGTTCGGCCGGCACCATGGTGGCGACGGCGGCGGCCATCACCGTCTCGTGCAGGCCGAGGCCGATGCCCCAGAGCAGGGCGGCGGCGATGGCGCCGCCGAACCCGCCGAGGAAGGCGAGCGGCGTGGCCCAGAGCACGAGCAGGGTGCCGGGGATGAGCACCATGAGCCCCCGCCGGTCGAACCAGCGGCCGAACAGCAGCGAGCCGAGTGCCGCCGCCGGCATGGCTAGCGCATAAAGAATCGGCACCCCATAGGCCGGCACCGTGGCGGCGCGGGCGAAATGATAGGAGATCAGCGCGAAATCGCTGAAGCCGAAGGCGACCAGCCCGGCCCCCGCGGCATAGAGCCAGAAGACGCGCCCCAGCCCGTCCGCCCCGGCATCCGCCGCGACCGGCCGGCGGATCGCCCCGGCCTCGGGGTGGCGGAGGCGGATGGCGAAGACCAGCACCACCGTGGCCGCCGCCGGAATGAGCAGCCAGGCGAAGGCGGCGCGGTAGTCCTGGTGGAGGGCCAGCACCAGCGCAGTGGCGAGCGGGCCGACCGTGGCTCCGGCCTGGTCCAGCCCCTCGTGCAGCCCGAAGGCCCAGCCCTGGCCGATGTGCTCGCCGGCGCGCGAGAGCATGACATCGCGCGGCGGGTTGCGGGCGGCCTTGCCGACCCGCTCGAGGATGATCAGGGCGGCGGCGGCGGGCCAGCTTCCGGTCAGCGCGAGCGCGGGCACCGCGGCCATCTGCACCGTGTAGCCGGCGAGCGTGATCGGCCAGTAGAGCCGGGTGCGGTCGGCGGCACCGCCCGAGAGCAGGCGCAGCGTATAGCCGAGGAACTCGCCCAGGCCGGCGATGAGGCCGACCGCGGCGCCCGAGGCGCCGAGGGTGGCGAGATAGGGGCCGGCGATGCCGCGCATCCCCTCATAGGCCATGTCGGCGAAGAAGCTGACGACGCCGAAGGAGATGACGAAGACCAGGCTGCTGCGGGCATCGATGATGGCGCGGCCGGGGGCGCGGCCAGGGGCGCGACCGGGGGCGCTCATCCCAGCTTGACCATGACGTGGCGCACCACCGTGTAGTCCTCCAGCGCGTACAGGCTGAGATCCTTGCCGTAGCCGGAGTGGCGCAGGCCGCCGTGCGGCGTCTCGCTCGCCAGCATGAAATGGCAATTCACCCAGGAGCAGCCGTAGCGCAGCCGCGCCGCCACCGCCATGGCGCGGCCGATGTCGCGCGACCACACCGAGGAGGCGAGGCCATAGTCGGACTCGTTGGCCCAGGCGATCGCCTGCTCGGTATCGCCGAAGCGGGTGACGGTGACCACGGGGCCGAAGAGCTCCCGCCGCACCACCTCGTCCTCCTGCCGGGCGCCGGCGAGGATGGTGGGTTCGTAGAAAAACCCGCCGCCCGCGCCCGCGCGCCCGCCGGCCGCGACCTCGATATGGGCGGCTTCGGCGGCGCGGGAGACGAAGCCCGCCACCCGCTCGCGCTGGCGGGCGGAAATCAGCGGGCCCATTTCATTCTCGCCATCCTCGGCGCGCGCGTAGGGGATGGCGGCGGCGGCGGCGGCGAGGCCGGCCACCAGCCGGTCGTGGATCTTCGCCCCGGCATAGATCCGGCAGGCGGCGGTGCAGTCCTGGCCCGCGTTGTAGAAACCGAAGGCGCGGACGGCTTCGACCACGGCTTCGAGATCGGCGTCGTCGAAGACGACGACCGGGGCCTTGCCGCCGAGTTCGAGATGGGTGCGCTTGAGCGTCGCCTGGGCGGCGGCGAGGACCTTGCGACCGGTCCCGATGTCGCCGGTGAGCGAGATCATCGCCACCTCGGGGTGGGAGATCAGCCGCTGGCCGACGCTGGCGCCGCGCCCGGCGAGGATGTTGATCACCCCGGGCGGGAAGATCTCCGCCATCAGGCGGGCCAGGCGCAGGGTGGTGAGGGGGGTCTGCTCGGAGGGCTTGAGCACCACGCAGTTGCCCCCCGCCAGCGCCGGGGCGAGCTTCCAGGCGGCCATCATCAGGGGATAGTTCCAGGGCGCGATGGAGGCGACGACGCCGACCGGATCGCGCCGGATCATCGAGGTGTGGCCGGCGAGATATTCGCCCGCGAGCATGCCCTGCTGGCAGCGGGCGGCGCCGGCGAAGAAGCGGAAACAATCGGCGACGGCGGGGATCTCGTCGCGCAGGACGAGATGGCGGGGCTTGCCGCAGTTGCGCGATTCCAGGGTGGCGAAACCCTCCGCCTCGGCCTCGATGGCGTCGGCGAGCTTGAGCAGCAGGGTGGCGCGCTCGCCCGGGGTGGTGCGCGAGAAGGTGGCGAAGGCCGCGGCGGCGGCGGCGACGGCGGCATCGACCTGCTCGGGCGAGGCCTCGGGCAGATCGAGCAGCGTTTCCCCCTTTGCGGGGTCGAGGATGGCTTCCGCCGGCCCCTCGCCGGGGACGAAGCGCCCGCCGATCAGGAGGGCGGTGTCGAAACTGGCGGTCGTCTGGTCCATGGATTTCCTCTCCCTCGATGTCGGAAGCCCAGGGCAGGAGCAGGGGCCGCGCCCCTGCACCCCGATCGTTCGTAGCGATCGGATGGCCTGCAGCCCCGGTTTTCCCCTGGCTTCCCGCGGATCATCGCTCCCCTGCGGCGAGCGGGCCGAGTGCCGCGGCGACCCCCAGCGCACCGGGCAGGGCGCCACGGGGAAAGAGGCGCGTGACATGGCCCATCTTGCGCCCCGGCCGGGCTTCGGTCTTGCCGTAGTGGTGGGGGATGAGGCCGGGGGCGGCAAGAATTTCCGGCCACAGGGCGATCTCGTCCGGGCCGACCAGATTCTTCATCACCGCGTCGGAATGGCGGGAGGCGGCGGGCAGCGGCAGGCCGGCGACGGCGCGGACGTGCATCTCGAACTGGCTCGCCGGGCAGGCGTCGATCGTCCAATGGCCGGAATTGTGCGGGCGCGGGGCGATCTCGTTGACCAGGACGCGCCCCTCGCGATCGACGAACATCTCGACCGCGAGCAGCCCGACGAGATCGAGCGCCCCGGCCACCCGGCGGGCGATGGCGGCCGCGGCTTCGGCCACCGGCCCGGGCACCGGCGCGGGAGCGAGGGTGAGATCGAGGATATGGTCGCGGTGGCGGTTCTCCACCGGGTCGAAGGCGCTGATCGCACCGTCCGCGCCGCGGGCGACGACGACGCTGATTTCGGCCGCGTACTCGACGAAGCCTTCGAGCACCAGCGGCCAGGGGGTGAGATCGCGCGCGACCGCCTCCGCCCCCGCGGCGGCGCGCAGCAGCGCCTGGCCCTTGCCGTCATAGCCGAAGCGGGTGGTCTTGAGCACCGCCGGCAGGCCGAGGCGGGCGAGCGCGGGCGCCAGCTCCTCGGGCGCCTCGATCGCGGCCCAGGGAGCGGTCGCGATGCCGGCCTGGTTGAGGAAGGATTTTTCGGCGATGCGGTCCTGGCTGATGCGCAGCACGCCGGGCGCGGGGCGCACGGGGCGCAGGGCGGCGAGCAGATCGAGACCCTCGGCGCTGATGTTCTCGAACTCGAAGGTGATGACATCGACGGCGGCGGCGAAGCGGCCCAGCACCGCGCGGTCCTCGAAGGCACCGATGGTGGCTTCCGCCGCGACCAGGGCGGCGGGGCTGTCGCTCTCCGGGGTGAGGATGTGGCAGCGGTAGCCGAGACGGGCGGCGGCCAGCGCCGACATGCGACCCAGCTGACCGCCGCCGACGATGCCGATGGTGGCGTTGGGCGGCAGGGCGGCGCTCATGGCGTCGGCTCGGCGGGGTTCTCGGCGGGGTTCTCGGCGGGATGCTCGGCGACCGCCGCGGTCTGCGCGGCGCGGAAGTCCTCGAGCCGGAGGGCGAGCGCGGGATCGGACAGCGCCAGGATGGCGGCGGCGAGCAGCGCCGCGTTGACCGCCCCCGCCCGGCCGATGGCGAGCGTGCCGACCGGAACGCCGGCCGGCATCTGGACGATCGAGAGCAGGCTGTCCATGCCCTTGAGCGCCTGCGATTCGACCGGCACGCCGAGCACCGGCAGCCGGGTCCAGGCGGCGCACATGCCGGGCAGATGCGCCGCACCCCCGGCGCCGGCGATGATCACCTTCAGCCCGCGCCCGGCGGCGGCGCGGGCATAGGCGGCCAGCCGGTCGGGCGTGCGATGGGCAGAGACGATGCGCCGCTCCTGGGCGATTTCCAGCCGGTCGAGGGTGGCCGCGGCATGGCGCAGGGTTGCCCAGTCCGACTGGCTGCCCATGATCAGCCCGACCCGCGGCGCCTGCGCGCTCATCTCAGCGCTGGGGGAGGAGATCGAACGCGCGCGGGAGCGCCCCTGGCGAGTTCCTGATCGGATGGTGGCGGTCCTGGCGGGCTTGCGTCATCGGCAAGGGGGATTCCTTCGCGAAGGCTCAGGCGATGCTGTCCGGGATCAGGCGGCTTTCCAGCTTGGAGATTTCGTCCTTGAGCAGGAGCTTGCGCTTCTTGAGGCGCTGGAGCTGGAGCTGGTCCACGCCTCCCTGCTCGGAAAGACGGGCGATGACGGTATCGAGGTCACGATGTTCACTGCGCAGTTCGTGCAGCCTGCGGAGCAGCGAGTCCCGGTCGGTCATCATGAGGCTCCCTTACCACGGCGGGCGCGCACGCTCCTACCCTGGCGGCGGGACGGGTGTCGATAGTGATGGAAATGCGACCGCAAGTTGTCATAGTCTGCATTGCCGCCCCGGGGGCCGCGGGTCTAGCATTCCCTGCCGGAGACCGGGGGGCGGCTCGGCCGGGTCCCCGGCGGATTGGCCAAGCAACGGGAACGCTGCCCAAGGAGGTGTCATGAGCCTGCAGTCCCACATCGATGCGCTGAGGGAGCGCCATGCCGAACTCGAGCTGCGGATCGCCGCCGAAGACCAGCGGCCGAAGCCGGACAGCGAGGCGCTGGCGCGACTGAAGGTCGAGAAGCTGCGGCTCAAGGACGAGTTGGAACGTCTGCGATCGGTGGCGATGGCCGCTGCCGGCGCCTGACCGCGCTGACCGGGCGACTGCGCTGAGCGGAAGAGGCCGGCCGGGGGGTTGGATTCCGGCCGGCAAGCATGCGGGCAGGCGCTGTTCAGGCCGCTTCCCTGTTCAGGCCGTTTCCCTGTTCAGGGGGCTTTCCTGTTCAGGGCGCTTTCCTGTTCAGGCCGCTTCCTCGGTCGGGGTCGGCGGCGGGGGTGGGGTGAGCCCTTCCCGCGCCATCCGCTCGTTGGCCTGGGCGATCATGTCGTTGAGGTCGCCCTGCTTGCAGAGGCCGAGGATCACCGGATCGCGCGGCTTGATGTTCGCGCTGTTCCAGTGGCTGCGCTCCTTGACCTTCTGGATGGTCTCCTTGGTGGTGCCGAGGAGCTTGGAGATCTGCGCCTCCGAAAGCTGCGGGTAGTTGCGCAGCAGGAAGGCGATCGCGTCCGGGCGGTCGTTGCGCTTGGAAACCGGCGTGTAGTGGGCGCCGCGGGTGCGCTTGGGCAGCGGCTGGCTGGGCGGGGCGAGCTTCAGCCGCGCCGCCGGGTCGGCCTCGCAGCGGCGGATCTCCTCGGCGCTGAGCTGGCTGTTGGCGACCGGATCATAGCCGACGATCCCCTGCGCCACCTCGCCGTCCGCGATCGCCTGGATTTCGAGCGGATGCATGCCGCAGAAGTCCGCGATCTGTTCGAAGGTCAGCGCCGTCTTGTCGATGAGCCACACCGCGGTGGCCTTGGGCATCAGCGGGAGTGTCATGGCGTGTTACCTGCTCCCCTTGCGGCGGGCTTGACGGCCGCAAGGCTTCGGGAGATGGAAATGAACGAATTGCCGGGGATATGGGGCCGCGCCCCCGGGCCGGTCAAGCCCGCAGAAGGCAATGGCGCAGAAAAGCTCGGGCCGTCGGTGGCCCGCGGAGGGGCGGTGTGATCGAGGAAGAGGAGGCGCGGCGCCCCAAGCAGCGGCTGGAGCGGCCGCTGCTCGACAGTTGGAGCGTTGCGGAGCTGCGCGCCTATATCGGCGAACTCAGGGCCGAGATCGAGCGTGCGGAAGCCGAAATCGGGCGCAAGGACAGCCACCGGTCGAGCGCGGAGGCGTTCTTCCGCCGCCCCTGACCGGCCAATCCGCGCTCGACGAGCGTCGCGGCCGGATCGAGCGCGGAGGCGTTCTTCCGCCGCCCCTGAACGGCCTCTCTCACGCCGCCACCCCCTCCGCCGGCGGCACGATCGCCGTCCACCGCCCGTCGGCGGCCGAGGAGGCGAGTGCGGCGGCGATGAAGCGGGCGCCTTCGAGCCCGTCCGCGATCCCGGGGGCGAGCAGGCTCGCGGGCGCCGGCGCGCGGCCTTCCCGGCGGGCGCGGATCTGTTCGGCGAAGTCGGCATAGAGGGCGGCGAACGCTTCGAGGTAGCCCTCCGGATGGCCGGCGGGAACATGGCCGGGATACGCGCCCGAGGTCGCGGGACCGGCGCGACGCAGAATCCGCGCGGGTTCGCCGAGGCGGGTGACGGTCAGCGTCTCCGGGGTTTCCTGCTGCCAGGACAGCGCCGCCTTCTCCCCCATCACCCGCAGGCCGAGGCCGCAGGCGTGCCCGAGCGCGACCTGGCTCGCCCACAGCGCGCCGCGGGCGCCGCTCTCGAAACGCAGCATGCACTGGACGTTGTCATCCACCCGCCGGCCGGGGACGAAGCGCGTGCACTCGGCGGCGACCGCTTCGCAGCGCAGGCCGCAGACGAAGCGGGCGAGGTGGTAGGCGTGGCTGCCGATGTCTCCGAGCGCGCCAGCCGGGCCGGTGCGGGCGGGGTCGGTCCGCCAGGCGGCCTGCTTCTGCCCGCTCGCTTCGAGCGGCGTCGCCAGCCAGTCCTGCGCATATTCCACCTGGATCACCCGCAGCGCGCCGAGTTCGCCGCCCGCCACCATGGCGCGCGCCTCCCGCACCATCGGGTAGCCCGAGTAGTTGTGGGTGAGCCCGAAGACCAGCCCGGAGGCGGCAACCGCCTGCGCGAGCCGTTCCGCTTCCGCGAGGGTCGCGGCGAGCGGCTTGTCGCAGATCACGTCGATCCCGCGCGCGAGGAAGGCGTGCGCGGCGGGGGCGTGGAGGTGGTTGGGGGTGACGATCGCAACCACCTCGATCCCGTCCGGCCGCGCGGCTTCGGCCGCCGCCATGGTCTCGTAGTCCGGGTAGGAGCGGGCGGGGTCGAGCCCGAGCGCCGCCGCCGAGGCCGCCGCGCGTTCGGGGGTGGCGGAAAGGGCGCCGGCGACGAGCGTGTAGTGATCGTCGAGCCGGGCACTGATGCGATGAACGCCGCCGATGAAGGCACCGATGCCGCCGCCGACCATGCCGAGGCGCAGGCGGGCCGGGCGGGTCATGGCGGGTTCCCCTCAGCGCAGGGCAAGGCCGGTCTCGGCCGCGAGCGCGCGCAGGAAGCCCACCCCCTCGTCCAGCACCGCGAAGCGGTCGGGGGCGACGGGACGCCAGACCGCGAGCACGGCGGCGATCTCGGGCGGCAGGGTGACGAAACTCTCGACGACGAGATCGCCGGTGAAGCCGGTTTGCGCCAGCGCCGCGAACAGCCCGCGCCAGTCCACGTTGGCGGTGCCGGGCACGCCGCGGTCGCTCTCGGACAGATGGATATAGGCACTCGCCCCGGGGGCCGCGCGGATGGCGGCGGCGGTGCCCTTCTCCTCGATGTTCATATGGTAGGTGTCGAGGTGGACGGTGAGGTTGGGCTCGCCGATGCGCGCGATCAGCGCGCGCGCCTGCGCCGCGGTATTCAGCAGGTGGGTTTCGTAGCGGTTGCAGGGTTCGAGCCCGAGGGTGACGCCCAGCACGGCGGCGCGGCGGGCGGCGGGGCGGAGCGCGCGGGCGATGTTGTCGTACTCGGCCTCGGTCGGGGGCAGGCCGCTGCGGTAGCCGAGGGCGGAATAGGTCACTCCGCCGAGAAAGGAACAGCCCAGCGCCGCCGCCGCCTCGATCGCGGGCAGCAGGAAGGCGAGCGCCGCCTCCGGATCGCGCTGGGCCATCGCACGCTCGGGCAGGCAGAGCGAGGCGGAGGGCGAGACACCGTGGGCGGCGAGCAGCGCGCGGGCGTGGGGAACGTCGATCGTCTCCGGCGCGAGCAGGGGGATCTCGACCAGCCCGATGCCGTACCGGGCGGCCTCGGCCAGCGCGGCCTCGGCGCTCGCCCGCTCCCAG
>DAHWFB010000116.1 GCA_027326105.1 Acetobacteraceae bacterium | reverse complement strand
GTCCTAAAAGCGCCGCGACGGAGAGGTGCCAGAGCGGTCGATCGGGGCGGTCTCGAAAACCGTTGTACGTTTGCGCGTACCGTGGGTTCGAATCCCACCCTCTCCGCCAACTCGGAACAAAGCGGGGAAGGCCGCCTGCCGCCGGTTTTGCGCCGCCTGCGGCGGCCAACGCGCGGAGCAGGCTGCCCCTTGATCCCATGATCCTGACTTTGCCATCAGCGACCTCGACGCTCCCGGCGAGTGCGCAGAGGTGATCGCGGCGATAGCCGCTCTCTGCTCCGCGCAGCCGCCGGCGCGTGGCGTCGGCGAATGGGGGCGGGGGCGGTCGCGGGGGCGCTACAACGTGTTCGGCGTACGCGGCGGCGTCGGCGGGCAGCTCTGCGCCCAGGAGAACAACGCCGGCGTCAGCACGGTCGCGCAACTGCTCTGACGGCGGCCGCCTTCATGTCCGGCGGTTGGCGCGGAGCAGGAACTCGCGGCCGAGTTTCACCCGCGGCTCGCCGTCGTAGGCGATGACGTCGGCGGTGGCGTAGGTTTCGCTCCACGCCTCGGGGATGAAGCTGCCGGTGCCCACGAGGTCGATCGGCGCCTTGGCGTCCGCCATCACCCGGCACTTGTCCACCGAAAAGCCGGAGGAGACGACGATGCCGACGGCGGGGAACCCGGCCTCGTCGAGTGCCTCGCGCATCCGCCAGACCGCCGCCGCCGAAACGCCGGTCCCGACCAGGAAGCGCAGCTCGCTCTCGCGGCGGTAGCGGCGGATGGCGCCGGGCACGTGGCGCTCGAGTGCCGCGTAGCTCGCCGCCGGGTCGAGCCCTTCGAGGAAGCGCCCGCCGTGGGTGTCGATGCGTATTTTCAGCCGGCCGGCGGCGGCGAGATCGGGGAAGCGGCGGCAGACCGCCAGCGCGTCGGTGATCTCGCGGCCAAAGTAGTCGACCAGAACGGTGAGCGCCTCGCCGGCAAACGTCTCGTGGAACATCTCGGCGGCCCGCACGGTCGAGCCGGCGTAGCCGATCAGCGAATGCGGCATGGTGCCGAGGCCGGCGTCGTTGCCGAAGAAGTGCGCGGTGGCGTCGTTGGCGTTGCCGATGAAGCCCCGCGCCCCCTCGCGCCGCGCCGCGGCGCTGCCCACCGCGGCCGCATACGCCATCATTTCCTGCATCTCGGCGCCGGCGCAGTGGCGCGCTTCCATGGCGACGAAGCCGGCGCCGGGCAGGGCGAGGCACATCTGGTAGGCGTTGTGGGCGGCCACGCACGGCGCGCCGATCTTCTGCAGGAGCAGCGTCTCGAGCGGCGAGAGCGCGGCCAGGCTGCCGGTGAGATAGACGAGCGGCTCGCCCGCGCCGGCCCAGGCGCCTTCCGGGTAGAGGCTTTCGACCTCGAACCGTTCGCCGAGCGCGCGCCCGGCCTCGGCCAGCCAGTCGAGCATCAGCCGCGGCGCGGCGACGACCGGGCGGCGGAGAAAGATCGCATAGGTCGCCCGCTGGTCGCCGAAGCGCGTGACGATGCGACGGGTGCGGTTGAAATAGGCGTCGGTGCGGGTGGCGATCTCGGCCACGATGGCGGGCGGTGCGCCGCCCGGGCCTTCCGCGTTCATTGCGCCGCGACCGCCGCCGCCCCCGCCGCCCCCGCGCGCCGCGCCTTCAGCTCCTCGGCGATCAGGAAGGCGAGTTCGAGCGACTGTTCGGCGTTCAGCCTGGGGTCGCAGAAGGTCTCGTAGCGGTCGGAAAGGTCGGCCTCGGTGAGGCGATGGGCGCCGCCGACGCATTCGGTCACGTCCTGGCCGGTCATCTCCACGTGCACCCCGCCGGCGGGCACGGAATCGGCGGCGAGAATGTCGAAGAAGGCGCGAACTTCGCCGAGGATGGCATCGAAGCTGCGGGTCTTGAGCCGTGCCGCGGTGGCGATAGTGTTGCCGTGCATGGGGTCGCACATCCACGCCACCCGCCGTCCCGAGCGCTTCACCGCGCGCACCAGCGCGGGCAGGCGCGCGGCGATCTTCTCCACCCCCATGCGCGCGATCAGCGTCAACCGCCCCGGCTCGTCCGCGGGGTTGAGCAGGTCGATCAGGCGGAGCAGCTCGTCGGGATCGAGGCTCGGCCCCACTTTCATCCCCAGCGGGTTGCGCACCCCGCGCAGGAACTCGATATGGGCGCCGTCGGGCTGGCGGGTGCGGTCGCCCACCCAGAGGAAATGGGCGGAGCAGCCGTACCATTCGCCGGTGGTGGAATCGATCCTCGTCAGCGCCTCCTCATAGGGCAGCAGCAGGGCCTCGTGGCTGGTGTAGAACTCGGTCTCGCGGATCTGGGCGGTGTTGGCGCTGTTCATGCCGCAGGCACCCATGAAGGCCAGCGTCTCGTCGATGCGGCGGGCGATGTCGCTGTAGCGTTCGGCGAGCGGCGAGCGGGCGACGAAACCCAGATTCCAGCGATGGACCTGGTGGAGGTCGGCGTAGCCGCCGGAGGCGAAGGCCCGCAGCAGGTTGAGGGTGGAGGCAGACTGGAAATAGCCGAACTCCATCCGCTTGGGGTCGGGCACCCGGGCCTCGGCGGTGAACTCGGCGCCGTTGACGATGTCGCCGCGGTAGGAGGGCAGCGTCTCGCCTCCCACCGTCTCCACGTCGGAACTGCGGGGCTTGGCGAACTGCCCGGCCATGCGGCCTAGCTTCACCACCGGCACGCCGCCGCCGAAGGTCAGCACCACCGCCATCTGCAGCAGCACGCGAAAACTGTCGCGGATGGTGTTGGCGGTGAAATCGGCGAAACTCTCGGCGCAATCCCCGCCCTGGAGGACGAAGGCACGGCCCGCCGCCGCGAGCGCGAGCCCCTCCTTGAGCCGCCGTGCCTCGCCGGCGAAGACCAGGGGCGGGAAGCGCCGCAGCCGCTGCTCCACCGCGCCGAGCGCCGCCGGATCGGGGTAGACGGGAACCTGGCGGATCGGGCGGGTGCGCCAGCTTTCGGGAGACCAGGTGGCAGACGACATCGAACCTCCTCCGTCCCGCGGCGTTGGCCGCCGCGGAGGATGTCACACTATCGGGAGCGCGGGTTTCGCGCTACCCGGCCGCCTCCGCAAGCCCCGCAACCCGGGTCTTCGTGCGCATGGTGACGAATTCCTCCGCCGCCGTCGGGTGGATGCCGATGGTGTGGTCGAAATCCGACTTGGTGGCCCCGGCGATGATGGCGACGGCGAGACCCTGGATGATTTCCGGCGCGTCCTCGCCCAGCATGTGCGCGCCGAGCACGCGCCCGCTCGCGCTTTCCACCACCAGCTTCATCAGCACCCGCCGGGCGCGTCCCGTGAGATGGTGGCGCAGCGGCGTGAAGCGGGTCAGATAGACGTCGGCCGGCCCGCGCGCGGCGGCCGCCGCCTCCGACAACCCCACCGTCGCGATCGGGGGCGCGGTGAAGATCGCGGTCGGCACGTTGGCGAGGGAGACGTGCCGCGGCCGGTCGCCGAACAGCGTATCGGCGAGCGCATGCCCTTCCGCAGTCGCGACCGGGGTGAGGTTCAGCCGGTCGGTGACGTCGCCGAGCGCATAGACATGGGGGATGGAGGTGCGCAGTTCCTCGTCCACAATCACCGCGCCCGAGGCGTGGGTGGCCACCCCGGCCGTTTCCAGCCCGAGTCCCGCGGTGTTGGCGCTCCGCCCGGTCGCCCAGAAGACCAGATCGGCCCCGATCACGCTGCCGTCGGCGAGTGCGAGGTGCCGCGCCGCGCCCGATGCGGTGACGGCGAGCGGCCGGGCGGCAGGATGCAGGCGCACCCCCTGGGCGACGAGCGCCTCGGCCAGCGCCACCCGCAGATCGGTATCGAACCCACGCAAGGGCAGCGGCTGGCGATAGACGAGATCGACCTCCGAGCCGAGGCCGGCGAAGATACCGGCGAACTCGACCGCGATATAGCCCGAACCGATGATCGCGACGCGGCGGGGGCGGTCGGGGAGGAAAAACGCGTCGTCGGAGACGATGCCAAGCTCGGCGCCAGGGATCGCCAGCCGCGTCGGGTGCCCGCCGGTGGCGATGGCGATGCGCGCGGCGCGGATGCGCCGTTCGCCCACCGCGACCGTATGGGCGTCGAGCAGGCGCGCCCGCTCCTCGAACACCGCGGCACCCGCGGCCTCGAGCATGCGGCGGTAGCTCGCGGAGATGCGGGCGATGGCATGGTCCTTGGCGGCGCGGAAGGCGGCCCAGTCGTGTTTGCCGGGCGTGAGGTCCCAGCCGAAGCCGCGCGCATCCTCGGCCCAGGCGCCGTATTCCGCGGCCTGCACCAGCAGCTTCTTGGGCACGCAGCCGATGTTCACACAGGTCCCGCCCCAGAAGCGGGCTTCGGCGACGCCCACCCGCGCCCCGTGGCCGGCGGCGATGCGGCCGAGCCGCACGCCCGCCGAACCGCCGCCGATGACGAAAAGGTCGAACTCCTCGCCGTCCGCCCTGTCCGCCCTGTCCACCTTGTCCACCCTGTCCGCCATGCCGGTCTTCCTGCGTTGCCGCCGCCGCCGCGTCGCTGCCCGCATAGGGGCGGAAAGGGGGGCGTTCAGAAGCCTTCGAGCACGATCTTGCCCACCATGTGCCCGCTTTCCACCCGCGCGTGGGCCGCGCGCATGTTCATCGCGGTGATCGTCCCGCCGTGCTCGCTCCGGGTGCTGACGAGCGTCCCGCGATCGACCAGCATGGAGACCACTTCGAGCAGATGGTGCTGCTCGATCATGTCCGCGGTGTGCATCAGCGGCCGGGTGAACATCGATTCCCAATGCAGCGAGACCGATTTCGCCATCAGTTCGCGTGCGTCCAGCCCCTCGCCCGGTTCGATCAGCCCGATCCGCCCCTGCGGCCGTACCACCTCCACCGCCGCCTTCCAGTTGGCGCGGGTGTTGTTGGTGCTGAACACGAAATCGACCTTGGGCGTGCCGGCGGCGGCGAGCGCCGCGGGAATGTCGGCGGAATGGTCGATCACCAGGTGCGCGCCCATGCGGGTGCACCAGGCCCGGCTCTCCTCGCGGCTCGCCGAGGCGATGACGTGCAGGCTGGTGAGATGGCGGGCGAGCTGGATCGCCATCGAGCCCACGCCGCCGGCGCCGCCGAGGATCAGGATGGAACCGCGGCGGGAGAGATCGCGCGGGATCATCATGCGTTCGAACAGCATCTCCCAGGCGGTGATGGTGGTGAGCGGCATGGCCGCCGCATCCGCGAAGGACAGCGTCTTCGGCTTGCGGCCGACGATGCGCTCGTCCACCGCCTGGAACTCCGCGTTCGAGCCGGGGCGGTTGATGACCCCGGCATACCAGACCTCGTCGCCGATGCCGAAATGCGCGACCTCGGGGCCGATCGCGCGCACGATGCCGGCAGCATCGAACCCCAGCACCCGCGGCTCGCCCACCGGGTCGGCGGTGCGGCGCAGCTTCACGTCGACGGGATTGACCGAGACCGCCTTCACCTCGACCAGGATGTCGTGGTGATGCGCCGCCGGCTCGGGCAGATCGACATCGACCAGCGCCTCTTCGTGGGTGATCGGGCGGGCGTGGGTGTGGGCGACGGCCTTCATCGAATTGCTCCCTCTGCCGCGGCGTCGGGGCGCAGGATCGACCACCGCTTCGCCGCTGGCAAGCTCTTGCCTGCCGCGCGCGCCGGCTGGTATGGGCGCGCCATGCGCACCCGCCTCCTCGTCACCGGCGCCAGCGGGCAGTTGGGTGGAGCGCTCGCCCTGCTCGCTCCGGAAGCGGTCGTGCTCGGCCGCGCGGCGATGGATTTCGACCGCCCGCAGACCATCGCCCCCGCCTTCGCCACCGCCGCACCGGGCCTGGTGGTCAACGCCGCCGCCTACACCAGGGTCGATGACGCGGAACGCGAGCGCGCGGCGGCGTTCCGCGCCAACGCCGAGGCCCCGGCCATCCTCGCCGGCCTGTGCGCCCGCGCCGGCGTGCCCTTCGTGCATGTCTCGACCGACTATGTGTTCGACGGCTCCAAAGGGGCGCCGTATCGGGAGTCCGACCCGCCGGCCCCTCTCGGCGCCTACGGGGCGAGCAAGCGCGCCGGCGAAGAGGCGGTGCTCGCATGCTGCCCGCGTGCGATCATTCTGCGCACCGCCTGGGTCTATGCCGCCGAGGGACGCAATTTCCTGCGCACCATGCTGGGTGCCGCGCGGCGCGGGGTGGCGCTGCGCGTGGTCGCCGACCAGCGCGGCAGCCCGACCTACGCCCCCGACCTCGCCGCCGCCATCCTCGCCATCGCCGCCCGGATCGAAGCCGGGGGCTGGCAGGACCGCTTCGCCGGCATCACCCACGCGACCGGCGCGGGCGAGACCACCTGGCACGGCTTCGCCGAGGCGATCTTCGCCGAAGCCGCCCGCTACGGCTTCCCGCCCACGCCGGTCACGCCCATCGCCACCGTCGACTGGCCCACCCCCACCCGCCGCCCGGCCGATTCGCGGCTGGACTGCACCAGGCTTCGCGAAGTGTTCGGCCTCCGCCTGCCCGACTGGCGCGCGGCGCTGGCGCGGGCGATGGCGGCGCTGTTCGCCGCCCCGGTTTGACAGGCCGGCACCGGCTGCGCAGGCTGGGCGGACAACACAAGGGGGCGCGCATGGCGGTGCGGACGGGTTCGTGAAGGTCGCCGCGCTGGAGACGTTCGTGGTCGCCAACCCGCCGCCGCAATGGGGCGGGCGCTATTTCCTCTTCCTCAAGCTCACCACCGCCTGCGGCGTCACCGGGGTGGGCGAGGTCTATGGCGCGAGCTTCGGCCCCCACGCCATGGTCCGCCTGGTCGAGGACGTGTTCGCCCGCCACCTCGATGGTGCCGATCCCTTCGCCATCGAGACGATGTGGCGCAACATCTACGGGCGCGGCTATTCGATGCGCCCCGACATTACGCTCCTCGGCGTGCTCTCGGGGATCGAGATGGCGCTCTGGGACATCATCGGCAAGGCGGTGGAGAAGCCGGTGCACGCCCTGCTCGGCGGCCGCGTGCACGAGCGGCTGCGCAGCTACACCTACCTCTATCCCCCGTCCGGCGAGGCCGGCGCCAACGACCGCGGCGCCTCCGTCTACGAGGACCCCGACGCGGCGGCGGAATGCGCGGCTTCCTATGTCGCGCAGGGCTTCACGGCGGTGAAGTTCGACCCCGCCGGACGCTACGCCACCTTCGACCCACGCCAGCCCTCGCTCGCCCGGCTCGACCTCTCGGAGCGCTTCTGCAAGCGGCTGCGCGAGGCGGTGGGCACGCGGGCGGATCTCTTGTTCGGCACCCACGGCCAGTTCACCACGAGCGGGGCGATCCGCCTCGCCCGCCGGCTCGAACCCTACGATCCGCTCTGGCTCGAGGAGCCGACACCGCCCGAAATGCCGGAGCAGATGGCGCTCGTCGCCCGCCAGACCACCATCCCCATCGCCACCGGCGAACGGCTCGCCACCAAATACGAGTTCGCCCGCGTGCTCGAATGCCGTGCCGCTTCCATCCTGCAGATGGCGCTCGGCCGCGTCGGCGGGCTCCTGGAAGCGAAGAAGATCGCGGGGATGGCGGAGGCCCACTACGCCCAGATCGCGCCCCATCTCTATTGCGGCCCGATCGAGGGCGCGGCCAACATCCAGCTCGCCGCTTGCAGCCCGAACTTCCTGATCCTGGAAAGCATCGGCACCTGGGGCGGGTTCCACGCCGAACTCCTTCAGCGGCCGATCCTCTGGCAGGACGGCTACGTCATCGTCCCCGACGCGCCGGGGCTCGGCGTCGAGCTCAACGAGGCGGTGGCCCGCGCCCACCCGTGGACGGGGAGCGAGCTCCACATCGAGCCCTACCCCGGCCCCATCCCGCCGGAGGCGGAGTAGCGCCGGCCTGCCCGGTAGCCTGCTGGGCGGCCCGCTGGGCGGCTTCGCGGGTGGCTTGCCGGGCGGCGCGCGCCCGCCCATCTCTGGCGGGGCAGATGGCGGGGGAGCGATGCTGGCGAGGCTCGAAGAACGCAGGGTGATCGCGATCGGCGGCGAAGACCGGGTGGAGTTCCTCCAGGGTCTCGTTTCCAACGACGTGACGGCGGCGGCGCCGGGCCGGGCGGTGTGGGCGGCGATGCTCACTCCGCAAGGACGCTGGCAGACAGATTTTTTCATCTTTTCAGATGGTTCCAGGCTGCTGCTCGAAGTCGAGGAGAAGCCGGCGGCGGAACTCCTGCAGCGGCTCTCGCGCTACCGGCTGCGCGCCAGGGTCGCTCTGCAACCAATCGACATGGCGGTTCATGCCTTCTGGGGCGAGGGCGTTCCGCCGGCCGCTGCGCTGGCCGCGCCCGACCCCCGCCTGGCCGTGGCCGGCTGGCGGCTGCTCGCCACCACCCCGCTCGCGACCGATGCCACCGCCGCAGACTGGGACCGCCATCGCCTCGGCCTCGGCCTGCCGGACGGGTCGCGTGATCTCGAAGCCGGCAAGACCCTGCTGCTCGAAGCCGGGTTCGACGAGCTCAACGGCGTGTCCTGGACCAAAGGCTGCTATCTCGGGCAGGAATTGACCGCGCGAACCAAGTATCGGGCGCTGCTCAAGCGCCGGCTGTTCCCGGTTGCGGCCGGAGGCACGCTGCCGGCGGCCGGTACGCCGGTGCTGGCCGAGGAGGCCGAAGTCGGGACCATGCGCTCCTCGCGCGGTGGCATCGGTCTGGCGCTGCTGCGCCTCGATGCGCTCGGCGGCGCCCTCACTGCCGGCGGCCTCCCGGTCGAGGTGCGCCGGCCGGAATGGATGGAGCACGCGGCCTAG